>JAKLIL010000182.1 GCA_022709625.1 Verrucomicrobiota bacterium | reverse complement strand
AGCGCCCGTAGCCGGTCGTTTCCTGCACGTCGAACCCGTCGCGGAGCACTTCGAAGAGCTCGGTCGGCGTGAAACCGGGATGGCGCATGGTCCGAGTCGGATCGACGAGGCCGGAGAGCCGGCGCAGGAGGGCAACCAGCGTGCGCCGTTTGCGCCGCACATGGAGGATCAAACGCGTTTTCGGACGCATGGCCCGGTGTAGTTCCGCCATGAGTTCGGCCGGCTTCTCGACGTATTCCAGCATGTCGCCGGCCACCACTGCGTCGAACGCAGCGTCGGGAAACGGCAATTGCGGCAGCTCTGCCAGATGGATGCGTTCGACCCCCGCTTCGGCCAGCAGTTCCGCCTGCGTTTCCGAAACGGCCAGACTGCTCCAAATGGCGCCGCCGCCGCCGCCCGCATGGCGCATGGCTACGCTCAGCGCGTCGTCGCCCGAAATCTCCAGCACGTCCTGCCCCCCGACTTTGTCAAGCAGATCCAGGGTCCGCGCCAGCCGTTTCCGGCGCAACGGAGTGCGCAGGAAGATCTTCATGCGCAACTGGACGGTTTCCGCCGTGACCGGACTGGCAGAGGCTTCGCTCATCTAGGGCGGCAATATGCCATCGCGCCCCCGCGCTTGTCCAGTCCGGAGCCCGGCTCCCCGCGGTCGGGGCAAGCGCATCGCTGCGCCGCCGCTTTTTCGGGCGCCGCTTTTTCTTGCCGCCAGCCGGCACAGGGCGCATCATGCGCCGCGAATTTCCCTTCCCGATCGTCGCGGCTCAACCGGATGGCTCCCATGATTCGCTCCTTTGTTTTCAGCCAAGGCAAGTTGATCAACCAGGATTGGACGCTGGATCTCCTGCGCGTCGTCTTGTACGACGCCGACGTCCAGATCTGGGTGGACATGGAAAACTCCACCCCGGAGGAAAACAAAGCCGTGCTCGAAGGCGTCTTCGGCTTCCATCCTCTGGCGATCGAGGACTGCGTCGGGGTGTCCGAACGACCCAAGATCGACGACTACGAAAACTACGTTTTCGCCGTCATCCACGCGGTGGACTACGTCAACAGCCGCCACGTGTTCCAGACCACCGAACTCAACCTTTTCATCGGCCGCAACTTTCTGGTCACTTTCCACGACCAGCCCCTGCGCAGCGTCGGCCTCGTCGCCGAACGAATCCAAAAGAAAGGGCACGCCTTGCCGCGTTCGCCCGATCTGCTGGCCTACCAAGTCCTCGATCTGCTTTTCGACAACTACCAGCCCGCCCTCGTGGAATTGTCCTCCGAGCTGGCGGCGCTCGAGCATCGCGTCCTGCTGGGCGAAACCAAGGACGTGATTGCCGAAGTCGTCAACCTGCAGAGCGAGGTGCAGCGGCTCCGCCAAATCATGGCGCCCCAGCGCGACGTCGTCGCCCGCATGCTCCACGGCGAATTCCCGCAGGTCATCCGCGCGCACCTGACGCCCTACCTCCGCGATTTGCAGGACACCCTGTCGCGCATCAACGACCTCGCCGACAACTTCCGCGATTCGCTGACCGCCACGCTGCAAGTCCACCTGGCCCTCCAGCAGATGCAGGTCAACCGCGTCATCAAGGTCTTGACCGTGTTGGCCACGCTGGCCTTGCCGGTCGTCGCCATTACGAGCTTCTACGGCATGAATTTCGCGTTGCCGGAATTCGCCTATTTCCATAGCCATTGGGGTCATCTCTACGTCTTGGGCATCACCGTCGTGGTCATCGGCTTCCTCTACTGGTTCATGAAACGCCACAATTGGCTCTAACCCTCTTCCCGCCCCCTCCTCCCCGCTCACCACTTCAATCTTGCCCAATGGGGGGGGGCACGATGTACCTATCGCTTCCCACGCCGGCGTAAATAGCCCTTGCATTCGCGGGGCGGCTCCCGTAGATTGCGCGCCGAGTTTTGCGTGTGCAAAACCGGAAGCGAAGTTCTCCGGCGGTCCTCCGCCGGGGACAAAAGCGGATTTTCCGGCCGAAAACAAAGAAGGCCGGAACATGCCACAAGAGAGGAACACCATCATGGTCACCATGACGACCGCGAACGTCCGCCAGGACGTCAGCATCCAGGACCTGCTTGAAGCGGGCCTGCACTTCGGCCACCGTACCAAGCGCTGGAATCCCAAGATGCGCAAGTATCTGTTCGGGCAGCGCAACGGCATCTACATCATCGACCTCGAGGAGACCCTCGCCGGCCTGCAGCAGGCGCGCCAGTTCATCTACGACACGGTCGCGCGCGGCCGCCAAATCCTGTTCGTCGGCACCAAGAAGCAAGCCCAAGAGTCCCTCAAAGCCATTGCCGTGCAGAACAAGCAGCCCTACGTCGTCAACCGCTGGCTGGGCGGCACGCTGACCAACAACGAAACCATCCGCAAGTCCATCGGGCGCATGCGCGAAATCGAGCAGATGGAAAAGGACGGCTCCATCAACGCCCGGCCCAAGAAAGAAATCGCCCAGTTGCGCCACGAGCTGCAAAAGCTGCAGTACAACCTCTGCGGCATCGCCGACATGAACGGCAATCCCGGCGCCCTGTTCGTGGTGGACATCAATTGCGAGGCCATCGCCGTCGCCGAGGCCAACCGGCTCAACATTCCGGTCATCGCCCTCGTGGACGCCAACGTCGATCCCGATCCCGTCGATTACCCCATTCCGGCCAACGACGACGCCATCCGCGGCATCAAATTGATCGCCGAACTGGTGGGCCTGACCATCCAGCAGGCGTCCGCCGAATACTCCAAGGTCGCCGCCGAAGAGGCCCGCAAGAAGGCCATCGCCGATGCGGAAGCCGCCGCCAAGGCCAAGGTCGAAAAAGAAGCCCGCGATAAGGAGAAAGCCGAAAAGGCCGCTGAAGCCGCCCGCCTTAAGGCAGAGAAAGCCGCCAAGGCCAAGGCCGACAAGGAAGCCGAGAAGGCGGCGGCCGAAAAAGCAGCCGCCGAAGCCAAGGCGGAGGAGGCCCCCAAGGCCGCCGAGGCGCCGACGGCCGAAGCCGCGCCCGAGGCCCCCAAGGCCGAAGGATAATCCGAAAACCATGGCGGCGCGCGCAGGCGCGCCGCCCCCTACCCTCCCACGCATCAGAAAGAAGGAATTCCCATGGCAGAAATCTCTGCATCGTTAGTCAAGGAACTGCGCGAAGAAACCGGCGTCGGCATGATGGAGTGCAAGAAGGCGCTCGTCGAAGCCAACGGCGACAAGGCTGCCGCCATCAAGATCCTGCGCGAAGCCGGCATGGCCATCGCCGCCAAGAAAGCCGCCCGCGTCGCCAAGCAGGGCATCATCGCCGCCGACATCGCGGCCAACGCCCAAACGGGCCGCATGATCGAAGTCAACTGCGAAACCGACTTTGTCGCCAAGAACGACAGCTTCAAGGCGTTTGTCGCCGAGTTGCTGAAGAGTGCTGCCGGCGTGCCCGACAACGGCCTGGCCGAAGCCGCCAAAGCCAAGGTCGAAGCCAAGGTCGCCGAAATCGGCGAGAACATCGTTGCCCGCCGCAACCTGACCTACCAGGTGCAGGGCACCGGCGCCGTCGCCGGCTACGTGCATCTGGGTGGCAAGCTGGGCGTAATGATCGAAGTCGGCTGCAAGCAGGCCGCCTCCATCCAGAATCCCGCCGTCAAGGCGCTGCTGGCGGACCTCACGTTGCACGTCACGGCGGTCAATCCCGTCTGCATTTCGCGCGACCAGGTACCGGCCGAAACCGTCGCCGCCGAAAAGGACATCTACGCAAAACAGGTTGCCGGCAAGCCCGCCAACATCATCGACAAGATCGTGGCCGGCAAACTGGAGAAATTCTACGGCCAGATTTGCCTGCTCGAACAACCGTTCGTGAAGGATCAGGACAAGACCGTTAGCGCGGTTCTGGCCGAAGCCGGCAAGGCCGCAGGCGACGAATTCGCCATTCGCCGCTTCGTACGCTGGCAACTCGGCGCATAAGTTCATTGCGCGTCGAAACCACGGCGGGCCTTCCGGCCCGCCGTTTTTTATTCTATCCGTCGACTGGACATGGATTCGCACCCGCCATGACGTCGCAATACAACCGCGCAAACTTCTCCAGCACGCCGTTGACGCCGTGGCGGCGTTCAACGAGTTCGCGTCCGCGCTTGCCCATGGCCAGGGCCGCCTCCCGATCTGCGAGCAAGGCAATCCAGACTTGGGCCACTTCGGTGGGCGTGGCCTGAACCGGCAACAGGCACCCGGTTTCGTCGTCGCGTACGAGTTCGGCATTCCCCCCGCAGTCCGACGCCAGAACCGGCAACCGGGCCGCCATGTATTCCAAGATGGTATTGGAAAGACCTTCGTTGCTTTTCGGCACCAACGCCCCGGCTTCGCAGAGCGGCAGCAGCGCCGGCGTTTCGATCGTTTCGCCCAAAAAACACACGGCGGCCGACAGCCCCAATGCCGCCGTCTGCGCACGCAGAGCCGGCATTTCCCGGCCATTGCCGGCGACAATCAGGACGGCCGCCGGGATTTCTTTCCGGACCAGCGGCAAGGCCGCGATCAGCAAGCCAACGTTTTTCTCCGGATCCAGCCGGTTCACCACCACCAGGCGCCGGCCGGCAGGAAGTCGCTCCGCCGTGGAAAACGGGTGCCGGGCCTGGGCATCGAATTCTTCCAAATCAATAAGATTGGGCAACACCGAGACTTTGTCCAACGGCAAGCCC
>JAKLIL010000181.1 GCA_022709625.1 Verrucomicrobiota bacterium | reverse complement strand
CGGCCGATGGGCGATCTGGTGCACCCGCTGCGCGTCGCGGTGTCGGGCACGGGCGTGGGCCCGGGGCTGTTCGAGATGCTGGCGACGATGGGCAAGGCACGCGTCCTGCGGCGCATCCGCCGCACGCTGTCCACGTACGGCGGCTGAGAGGTCCCGGCGCATGGCGCAGCCCCGTCCAGGTTTTCCACGGCATGGAAAAATCCGGGGGCGTTTTTACGTAGCATGGAAAAATCCGGGCCGTTTTTTACGTAGCATGGAAAACTTTTTCGCGGTTTTTCCACGCCATGGAAAACCGACGGGGCGCGGGGCGGGGCGGCGTTGATCGTGGCGCTGTGGACGGTGCTGATTTTGAGCCTGCTGATCGGCGGGATGGCCTACGAGATGCGCATCGAAGCGGGCATGACGTCGTACGCGCGCAAGCGCCTGAAGGCGCAGGTGGCGGCGCGCGGCGGCGTGGAGTACGCGAAGTTCCTGCTCGCGAAAAGCTTCGAGACGAGCGCGTTCGAGGAGGACGATCCGGAAAAGGAGGCGTTCCGCATCCTCGCGAAGAACCTCGAGCGCGGCATCGGCGCAACGGGCGTCGAGGTGAAGATGGGCGACTCGCAGGCCACGGTGGACGTCCTGCCCGAGTCCGGCCGCCGCAACGTGAACACGCTGCAGGACGAGGATTGGGAGGAACTGCTCGACCAGGCCGGCGTGCCGGAGGAGGATTGGCCGAACCTGATCGATGGCTTCATGGATTGGACGGACGCGGGCGACGAGCACCGCCTCAACGGCGCGGAAGAGGACGACGCGTACTACAAGGACCAGGGCTACAAGCCGAAGAACGCGCCTCTGGACACGGTAGACGAAATCCTGCTGATCAAGGGCTTCACGCCGGCGATCGTCTACGGCGGGCCGCCCGCGGATCCCAAGGGCGAGCCGTTGCGAGGCATCGCGCATCTGCTGACGACCTTCGGCGACGGCAAGGTCAACGTCAACACGGCCACGCGCGACGTGCTGCTGACCCTGACCGCCGGCAACGGCAAGACCCTGACCGACTACGAGATCGAGGACATCCTGAAGTTCCGCCTCGGCGACGACGGCATGCCCAACACCAAGGACGACGGCTTTGCCAGCGTGCAGGAGGCCATCGCCAAGACGGGCATGGATCCCGCGTTCGCGGACAAGATTTCCGTGGCCGACCGGCGGTTCGTGCGGGTGACGGCGCTCGGCGAGAACCACGGCGTGCGCAGCGGCGTCTGGGCCGTGTTCGAAGTGGGCAACCGCAAGGTGACCCCGATCTACTGGCGCGAAGAGCAGATGCAGTAGCCGCCGGGCGGGTCAGGGCGCCGGGGCGGGCGCGGGGCCGGCGGCGGGCCGGTCCTTCCGTTCCAGCACCAGGATGCCGAAGCGGCCCTGGTCGTTGAACGGCGGCGGGCCGATCTGCGCGTAGGTGCGGTAGTCCGCGTCGATGGCCTGCTTCAGCCGCAACCCGTAATCCTTGCCCAGGCGGGCGAAGCCGAATTCCGCGGTCGGACGGGAAACGACGACGACGTAGTCGATGGGGATTTCCCGGAGTTCGCGAACAACGCGGTCTTCCTTGGCGGGCGTGTCGAGCAGGCCGGGTGTGCAGGCGTAGGAAAAGGTCCGCGGCGGCGAATCGAGCAGGAAGTTGAGCATGTTGCCTTCGGGCAGCACCAGCATGGTGAAATTCCGCTTGTCGCGGAAGAGGTCCAGAAACTGGCGCGTGGCTTCCTGCTGGTCCGGCGGCAGGCGCAGGGTGCCGCGCGGAGTCGCCAGCGGGACCGACTTGTTCTGGAAATGCCGCCAGGACAAGGTCGAAATCTGGAACCCCGCGACGGCAAGAAAGACGGCCACGCCCCAGAAGTAGAACCGGTTGTCCGAACCCAGGCGGCGCAGGTAGGCCGGAACGAAGCCGAACGCGGCGCCCATGAAGACCAGCAGGGCCGGTGCCAGCAGGAACCCGCCGTAGTGGACGGGCCGGGCGTTGAACAGGTGCCGCAGCATGAGGGCCAGGGCCGCGGCGGAGATGGCCAAAAGCCACGTGGTTTGCGGCGCCGGCCGGGCGTGGCGCCATTCGCGCCAGCCTTTTGCCGCGGCGCCGAGGCCGATCAGGGGAATCCACAGCGTCAGCGTCGTCAGCGCATTGAAACCGTGGATTTGCCGCACGGTCCACCAGCCCAGGGCCGCCGCGAACAGATACAACGCATCGCGGCAGAGCCGATCCAACTTTGGGGACGGCGTGAGGGCGCGGATTTTTTGCGCCAGGATGTCCGCACCGAAAAAGGCGAGGACCAGGCCGGTCTGCGCCAGCGCCACGCCGCCGATGATCTTCAGGTTGGCGCCCAAGGCGTCCACGCCCATCGTCCGGCGGACGAAGGGCAGATCGAGGGACGCCATGCCGGCGACTTCGGTCCGGAAATACGCCGCGAAATCGACCTGCGATCCGAGATACAATCCCACGGGCGCCAAGACGAGCGCGGCCGGCCACGCCAAGGTTCCCAGCCGCGCGGCGGCGCGGCGCCACGACCAGGCGGGGCCGCCGCGGTGGCGCAGGAACTGTCCCGCCAGCAGGAGCGCGACAAACGCGCCCTGCGCAAGGATGAATTCCATTTTGGTCAGGCAGATCAGTCCCGTCCACAGGCCCAACAGGGCGTACCAGCGCGGTGCGCCGGTCTGCAGCAGGCGTTCTCCCGCGTGGAAGGACAGCAGCAGGAGCAGCACGCCCAGGCTGGCGGCGAACGTGTAGGGCAAGACGTAGGTGAAGATGTTGAACGGCCCCGTAAACTGGAACGCAAACACGAACAGGAAAAAGACGCCGGCGAACAGCGCGGACCAGCGGTCGAGCCATCGGCGGGCCAAGGCGTAGAATAGGATGGAAACGGCCGTCGCAACCAGCAGACCCGCCAGATTGAGCGTCAGCAGGTGCGTGCCGAACAGGGCGTAGGCGCCGGCGACCAAGTAGGGCGCCAAGGGCCCGTATTCGTAGTTGAAGTCGCGATAAATCAAGTCGCCCTGCAGGATGCGCCAGGGGACGGTCGCCTCGCGCGAGGTGTCCACGATCAAGTCGCCGAACCGGCCGTAGAACGCCAGAAACAACAGCACGTTCAGGCCGACCAGAATCCACACGGGCCATGGGTTGCGGCCGGCGCCCGCGGGGCGCGGCGGGGCGGATGGGAGCGGCGAATCGTGCATGGGTTCGGCGGCGGAGTTGGCCATCGGCGGGCGTTATTTCCAGAAATACAGCTCGCGGAAGACCTGGGTCATGTAGCCCGCGCCCCAACGGAACGGCTGGAGCTTGCGCTCGCCGCCGATGCGCGCGGGCTCGTCCACCGGGATTTCCGCGATGCGCAGTTTGCGCTTGGCGGCGCGCACGGACAGCAGCGGTTCCACGCCCAGCCGCGTGCCGAACCATTTTTCGACGGCGTAGCCGGCGGGTTGGTCGAGTTCCAATTCGTAGAACAGGCGCGTGCGGTAGATGCGGTAGATCACCATCGCGTCGGTGTAGGGCCGGCGCCAGGCGTGGCCGTGGAGGACGTTGATCGCGTGGGTGAACGTCCAGTTGCCGAACGCCGTCAGCCAGTCGTCGTCGGCGCTCCGGGCGGGGGGGAGGTAGCGGGAGCCGATCACCATGTCGTAGCCTTCCTGCTGCTTGGCGACGAGATGCGGAATGGCCTCGACCGGCGAATTGCCGTCGGGACTGAAGGTGATCACGAGGTCCCCGCGCACCCGGGGGAACCCCTCCACGTACGCCGCCCGCAGGCCCTTTTCCCGCTGGCGGACCACCTCGCAGCCGATCTGCTCGGCGTAGTCGGCGGTGCCGTCCGTCGAATCGTCCACCACGACGATTTGGTCGATCCAGGCGCGGTCGATCTGCGGCATGATCACCCGCATGGCTTCGATCTCGTTCTTGGTGGGAATGAAAAGGGTGACGGTTGGTTTCATGGCGCGCCTGGAAATGGTTCGCAGGCAGCATACCGTTTTTGCCGGCGAGCGAAACCAAATTCCGGCCGGCGGCGCGGCCGGACGGATTGCTTTGACCTTTTTTCCACACTGTGGAAAAGTCCGGCCTCGGCTTTCCATGCCGTGGAAAACGGCCAAACGGGAGAGGATGCAACGGTTATGAGCGACAGCCCAATCAAGGTGCCGGCGGACGGGCAGAAAATCACGATGGGACCGGACGGACGGCTCCGGGTGCCGGATCGGCCGATCCTGCCGTTCATCGAAGGCGATGGCACCGGGCCGGACATCACCCGCGCCGCGATGGCGGTTTGGAACGCCGCGGTCGCCAAGGCCTACGGCGGGAAACGCCAAGTGGCCTGGATGGAAATCTACGCGGGCGAGAAGGCCAACGCGGTCTATGGCCCGAACACCTGGCTGCCGGCGGAAACGCTCGCCGCGTGCCGCGACTACCTCGTGTCGATCAAGGGCCCGCTGACGACGCCGGTCGGCGGCGGCATCCGCAGCCTGAACGTGGCGCTGCGGCAGGAACTGGATCTGTATACCTGCCTGCGTCCCGTGCGCTGGTTTGAGGGTGTGCCGTCACCGGTGAAGAATCCCGGCGATTGCAATATGGTCATCTTCCGCGAGAACTCCGAGGATATTTACGCCGGTATTGAATACCAGCCGGGCACACCCGAGGCGCAGAAGA
>JAKLIL010000180.1 GCA_022709625.1 Verrucomicrobiota bacterium | reverse complement strand
CCAACGACGGCGGGACGCTGGATCAGGACTTCGCCCTCGTGGTGGCCAACGCCACGGCCTTCACCCCCAGCAATTATCCGCCCGAACTCGACGCCATCGGCAACAAGACGATCGCGACCAATCAAGTGCTGCAGTTCACGGTGACCGCCACCGATTCGGTGGACGGCGACACCGTGCAACTGTGGGCCGCGGGCATTCCGGCGTGGGCCTCGTTCGCGGGCGCCACGAACGCGGGCAGCGCCAGTAGCGCGTTTTCCGGCACGGCGCCGGCCGCCACCGGCCTCTACGCCGTTACTTTCTACGCGGCCGACAAGGACGGCACCAACTCCGAGGCCGTCGTCATCGCCGTCAACGACTGCGTGGCCACCAATATCATCGACGAGGGTTTCGCCGGCGGGATCACGGCGCCGGTGGGGTGGTTGTTCACGGGCATCGGGGGCACCTACGCGACCGCCGGCAACTTCGGGCGGGCCTCGCCGTCGCTCAAATTCGACGGCACGGGCGACCAAATCGTGACGCCTGCGCTCAATACGCCCACCAACCTCCAGTTCTGGATCAAGGGGCAGGGCACCGACTCGAGTTCGACCCTCCTGATCGAGGGCTACAACGGCTCGTCTTGGAGCACGGTGGCGAGCCTCGCTCCGCTGCCTACGACGGCCAGTACCCAGACGCTGGCGCTGGCCGATGGCTTGATCCAGTTGCGGTTCACCTATACCAAGTCCTCCGGCAATTTGGCCTTGGACGACGTCGTGATTGGCGGTTGCGGCGGAAAAGTTCCGGCAATCAACCGCGCGCCGACCATCGCCGTCGCGGGCGGCACCAACCAAACCGCCATTTTGAACGAGGAATTGTCCTTCGTCGTGACGGTCAACGACGCCGACGGGGATACGGTCGGCGTCGCTACCAGCGCGGCGCCGGCGGGCGCCAGCTTCCCGGCCGCTTCCGGCGTCGCGCCGATCCAAAGCACCTTTGCCTGGACTCCGACGCAGACGGGGCGATATTCCGCGGTCTTCGTGGCCAACGATGCGCAGGCGACCGTGACGCAAGCCGTGGGCATCGCGGTGGTCCAATCCCTGCCCATGCTGCCGGTGCCCGTCGTCATGGCGGCCAGCGATGTGCAGGGCACCCAGTTCGACGCCAATTGGCTCGCCACGTCCAATGCCGCCGGCTATCGGCTGGACGTCGCCACCAACGGCAGCTTCTCGGGCGGCAGCGGGGGCGGCGTCACGAATCTGGGCGAAAATTTCGCGGGCTTTGTCCGGACCAACAGCAGCGCGGACGTCAGCGGCGCCTTGGACACCTACATGCAAACGGCCGGTTGGACCGGCGCCAAGATTTTCGAAGACAACGGGCGGGCCAAGCTCGGTTCCAGCAAGGCCAAGGGCATCATCACGACGCCCACCGTCGATCTGTCCGCGAACGGCGGCGCGGCGCTGTTGGTCTTCGATTTGAGTCGCTACGGAACGGATGCCGGCTTGGTGCAGGTGCTGCATGCGCCCGATGGTTCCTCGTTTGCCCAAGTAGGCGGCGATCTGGCGCCGCCTGCGTTCATGGCCATGCAGACGATTGAAATCGCAGGCGGCACGGCCGCATCGAGGATTCAAATCCAATCCAAGGCCCTGTCCAACAACCGGTTTTATCTGGACAACATGGCGATCACCCAGGGCGGCGGCGGGGCCGGCGGCTTCGTGCGGGGATACCACAACCGCGACGTGGGTGATGTCACCAGCGAGACCGTTACCGGCTTGACGGAAAATGTGACCTACTATTACCGCGTCATGGCCTACAACGAGGCCTCCAACAGCGCCTATTCGGCCACGACCAATGTGACGACGACGGCGGGGGTGGATGTGCCGCCGATTCTGAATCCCATCGGCCCCAAATCCGTCGATGTCGGCAGCCTTCTCCAGTTCCAGGTGACGGCGACTCCGACGGACGACGACGCCGTGACCTTGACGGCCAGCAACCTGCCGGCGGGCGCCACTTTCACCGCGACCAACCAGAACGGGACGTTCCTGTGGACGAACGCTTCGCCGACGGGGGCATACAGCGTGGCGTTCTACGCGACCGACGAAAACGGGACCGACCAGGAAACCGTCGCCATCACGGTGCACGAGGCCACCATGGAACTGCTCGCGCCGGTCATTCAAGCTGCGTCGCTGGTGCAGGCCAACCAATTCAACGCGAATTGGCTCGGTTCGGTCGGCGCCACCGGTTATCGGCTGGATGCGGCGACGAACAGCGCCTTCCGCCATACGATGGGCATGCGCACCGCGACCCTAAACCCCGGCGATCTGATGGTCGTCACGGTGGATTCGGACGCGACGGAAGGCTTCGATGCGGTTCCGCTGGTGGATCTGGACGCCGGCACGGTCATCTACTTCACCGACAACGGTTGGACCAACGGCATGTGGCGCACGAACGAAGGCACCGTGGTTTACACGGCGCCCAGTGCCGTCGCGGCCGGGACCGTGTTGTCCTATCGTTCCACGAACGCCAACGGCTTCGTGAAATCGGGCAGCTTCGATCTGTCCGCTTCCGGGGACACCATTCTGGCCTATCAGGGCAGTGCGGGGAGTCCCCAGTTCCTGTATGGCATCGGCTGGGCGGCGGCCACGCCTTGGATCGAAAGCGGCACCGTCACGGCCAACAATTCGATGATTCCCAGCGGATTGAGCGTGGCGGGCTTCACGATCGTGGCGGCGGGCAATTTCGACAATTGCCAATATGATTCGTCCAAAGGCACCGCGGGTGCGCCTGCGGCGCTGCTGGAACTGGTGGCCAACAGCGCGAATTGGACGGGGAACGATGCCACCGCCTATGCCAAGTTCACGCCCGATTTCACCGTGAGCACCGGCCCCGCCATCAATGATTTCGTGCCGGGCTTCGAGAACCTCGACGTCGGCAGCGTAACGACCCATGCCGTGACGGGGCTGACCGAAGGCGTGACCTACTACTACCGCGTCAAGGCCTACAACGCGACGTCCAACAGCGCGTACTCGGCCGTTACCAGCGTAGTGACTTCGGCGTCGATCGAACCGCCGGACATCGCCGGCTTCGAAGTGCCGGCGGGCGGCACCGCCGAAGCCCGATTGACCACGTCGAGCGTGGGCAAAACCTATCTCATGGAATACACCACGGACCTGACGGCCAATCCAGTGGTCTGGACCGGGGCGGATTCCGAGGCCGGGACCGGCGGCGAACTGGTCTTGCAGGACGAGACCCTATCGGATGCCAAGCGTTTCTACCGCATCCGCGTCCAATAGGCCGGCAAGCGCAGGCAGTTCTCAATCGGGCGGTTCGACGGCAATCCGGAAAAAGGCGTTGCCGGGCAGCCCCGCAACTTTAACGGTGACGACGTTCAACGGGGCGGTAGCCGCCACGTTCGACGCAACCACGCAGGTGAACCCGAATTCCGGCCTGGTGGCCGATTGGAGCCGGTAGAATTTGCCCGTCGCGCTTTGCCAGTTCAAAGCCAATTCCGGACCATTCGGCGATGGTTCGCCGAGAATGAGGACGGAGGCGCCGTTGGTGGGTTCCGTGCCGGCCTTCTCTTCGTCGGCGTTGGACATTCGGTCGAAATCCCAGTCGATGGCTCCGACCGTTTGCGTGGTGGGGCCGAAGTGCCATAGTTCCCAGCCGTCGGCGAGTCCATCGCGGTCGGTGTCGGCGGCCGGCTGGAAGTGGCCATACCACGCAACGGCCGCGTGGTCCTGATTGTCGTCGTCGGTGAGAATGCAGCCGCCGGGGAATTTGCCGTCGGCGGCGGGCGCCAAGGCAAAACCCTCCAGATTGCCGGCGCAGGGTCCGTAGTATTCCGCCAGTTGCCGCAGGCGGCGGTTGGCGCCGTTGGCAACCGACGACAGTTCCACCGCCTCCAGGTAATTGCTGCCGACATTGTGCCAAACATAGAGCGTGCCGGTGGCGCGGTCGAATTCCAGGTCCGCGGTTTCGGTTTGGCCCGTTTGGTATTTGCCGATGAAGCCGAAGGTGCCGGTGGCGCGGTTCAGGTCCAAGGCGTACACGAAACCATCGTATTGATAGCCGACGAGCATGAGCCCGCCCATCCCGTTGGTACTGGCGAATTCGGTCCCGTCCGGTCGGCAGAACCGTTGCCGTCGGAGCCATTCGTTGGGCACGAAGGCAAGGCCTTCGGGGCCGTAGACGGAGCCGACCTCGGGACAGATGGCCCGGATATCCCAATGCCGGTTTTCAACAACCACGCCCGGCTGGGAGACGTCGTATTCCCGGATGTAGCCGTTTTCATCCATCAGATAGACGAGGTTGGCGCCGAAGTCGGCTTGGCAGATGCCTTCCAGATCGCCGCCAGGCGTCCACTTGGCCGGCGTTCCCGCCGCGTTCGTGGCCACTTGGAAATGGCCCGAACCGTCTTCCGCCAGCGCCCAGAAATAGCCGCTGTTGCACGCAAGCCACAGCGTGCGCGTTTCGGGATTCCAGGTGGCGCCGCTCCAGTTGGACCCGTCGAGCCCGGCATCCAAGCCGGTCAGCCGGACGGCTTCGACGTTGGATTCTGCCGGCCAGGGGGCCGTAGCGTAAACGGGCGGACCGGCGTACCCGCAGAGGGCCGCCAACAGCCAAATGGAACGGAGCGAGGCCATGGCTTATCGCCGGACGCAACGGACGCCGACCGTGACGTTGCTGGTGGCGGGGCCGAGACTCGAACGCGCGGCGCACCGGAGACTGGTCGCCGC
>JAKLIL010000018.1 GCA_022709625.1 Verrucomicrobiota bacterium | reverse complement strand
ATGAAGGGATTGAAGATTCTGGAGGATACGCGCGAGATCACCGGCCTCCCCATCGTCTCCGAGGTCCTGGACACCCGGGACGTGGCCTGGATGTGCGAGTACGTCGACATCCTCCAGGTCGGCGCGCGGAACATGCAGAATTTCAACCTGCTCAAGACCCTCGGCCGCGTTGCCAAGCCGGTGATGCTCAAGCGCGGCCTGGCCAACACGCTCGAAGAACTGCTGATGAGCGCGGAATACGTGATGAGCGCGGGCAACCCCGACGTGATTCTCTGCGAGCGGGGCATCCGCACGTTCGAGAAATTCACGCGCAACACGCTGGATTTGAGCGCGGTGCCCGTGCTCAAGCGGGAGAGCCACCTGCCCGTGGTGGTGGATCCCAGCCACGGAACGGGACATTGGGACCTGGTGGCGCCGATGGCCAAGGCCGCGGTTGCCGCCGGCGCGGACGGGCTCCTGCTCGAAGTGCATCCGGATCCCGCCCACGCGGTGTCGGATGGCCCGCAGTCCCTGACCCCGAAGCGGTTCAAGGAACTGATGGGCGAACTGGAACGGGTGGCCCGCGCCGTGGGGCGGAACCTGCACTAGCGGCGGCAACGGACGATGACCCGCGAACCCTGCATTTCGATCCTCGGCCTGGGGCTCATGGGCGCTTCGCTGGCGATGGCCCTGCGCCAGCGCGGCTACGCGGGCCGGCTGACGGCCTATGCGCGGAAGGAAGCGACCCGTCGGGAAGCGCTGGACCGCGGCATCGTGGATGCGGCGGGCGAAGATCCGGACGCGGCCGTGCGGGAAGCTTCCCTGGTGGTGCTCTGCGCGCCCATCCGCGCTTGCGTGGAATTGGCGGCCGACGTTCGCGCGGCGCTCCGCCCGGACGCGGTGGTGACGGACGTGGGCAGCACCAAGGGCTGGATCTGCCGCCAAATGGACGGCCTCTTGCCGAAAGGCGTCTTCGTGGGCAGCCATCCCATCGCCGGCTCCGAAAAACAGGGCCTGCAGGCGGCCTCGGCCGATCTCTACGTGGGCGCGCTCACGGTGCTCGCCGGGCCTCCGGACCTCCCCCCGGAGGCCGCGGCGCGCGTGGCGGCGCTGTGGGAAGCGGCCGGTTCCCGGACCTGCCGAATGGCCCCCGAAGACCACGACCGCCTGCTGGCGCGCACCAGCCATCTGCCGCACGTGGCTGCCGCCGCGCTCGCCAACGCCATCGGTCGGGATTCCGCCGAGCAGGTCGGCGCCTTCTGCGGCACCGGCTTCTACGATTCCACCCGCGTGGCCGCCGGCTCCATCGAGATGTGGAACGACGTCCTCGCGACCAACGCCCCGGCCGTGGCCGAGGAACTGCGGGCTTTCAAAATGGAAGTCGAGCGCGTATATGATGATCTCCAGGCGGGCCGTTTCGGCGACGTCGCGCGGTTTCTGGAACGCGCCCGGGACGCCCGCGCGGAATTGCTGAAAGGGCGCGGCCGCAAGCCCGGCGCCCGGTAACCCCGTTTAGGCAACACCATGGCCATTCAAAAACAAACGAAAATCGTGCGCCCCGGCGGGTTCAACGGCGGCGTGGTCCGCGTACCGGGCGACAAGAGCATTTCCCACCGGACGGCGTTGCTGGCGGGCATTTCCTCGGGCACCTCGGAAATCCGCGGGTTCCTGCAGGCGGAGGATTGCCTCAACACGCTCAAGGCCATGGAATCCTTTGGCGCGCGCTCGTGGGTCGACGACGAAGGCGTGCTGTCGATCCAAGGTACCGGCGGCAAGATGATCGAGCCGGTCGGCCCGCTCGACGTCGGCAACTCCGGCACTGGCATGCGCCTGCTGGCCGGCCTCTGCGCGGGCTCGCCGATCACCGTGACGCTCACCGGCGACGCGTCGCTGAACTCCCGCCCCATGCGGCGGATCAAGGAACCGCTGGAACTGATGGGCGCCCAGGTGGACCTGACTCCGCAGGGCACCGCGCCGATGACGATCCACGGCGGCCGGCTCCACGGCATCGAATACTGCCTGCCGACCGCCTCCGCGCAGGTGAAAAGCTGCTGCATCCTCGCCGGCCTCTACGCCGAAGGACCCACGACGGTTGTCGAACCCATCCCCACCCGCGACCACACCGAGCGCATGTTGCGCGCCGTCGGCGCGCCCATCCGCGTGGAAGGCCAGAGAATCTCCGTGGACGGCTACGGGCCCCGGGGACCCAAGTTCCTGGCCCGGCCCTACGTCGTGCCCGGCGACTTTTCGTCGGCCGCCTACTGGCTCGCCGCGGCCGCCGCCATTCCCGGCGTGGCCGTGCGGGCCGAGGGCGTGGGCCTGAACCTGCGGCGGACGGCCCTGCTCGACGTGCTGCGCCGCATGGGCGCGCGCGTCGAGATCGAACGCACCTCCGCGCCCACCGACCCGGAAGTCTACGGCAACGTCACCGTCTACGGCGCCGAACTCAAGGGCACCGAAGTCGGCGGCGCCGAAATCCCCAACCTCATCGACGAACTGCCCCTGGTCGCCGTGCTCGGCGTGCTCGCCCAGGGCCGCACCGCCATCCGCGACGCCAGCGAGCTGCGCGTGAAGGAGTCCGACCGCGTCGCGGTCATGGTCGAAAATCTCGCGAGCCTCGGCGCGCGCGTGGCCGAAAAACCCGACGGCATGGTCATCGAAGGACCGACCCAGGTTTCGCCCACGCGCAGCATCCGCAGCTACGGCGACCACCGCGTCGCCATGAGCATGTCCATCCTGGCGATCTGCGCCGACGCCCCCGTCACGATCGCCAACGTGGCCTGCGTGGACACGTCCTATCCGGAATTCTGGGAGCAACTCAGCCAATTGGGAGTGAACGTTGAATAAGCAAACGACCATCGTGGCCGTGGACGGTCCCTCGGCCTCGGGCAAATCCACCGTCTCGCGCCGCACCGCCCAGGCCGTCGGCTTCGTCTATGTCGATTCCGGCGCCCTCTACCGCGGCGTGACCTGGAAGTGTGTCAAGGAAGGCATCGACGTCAAGGACGCCCAGGCCGTCACCAACCTGCTGATCCGCATGAAGATGGAGCTGGTGCTGCGCGACAACGCCGTCGGCTATTTGATCGACGGCGAAGACCCGGGGCAGGAAATCCGCTCCGAGCCCGTGCGCGAGCGCGTCGCCGACATCGCCGCCCAGCAGGCCGTCCGCGTCTACATCGTCGAAAAGCTGCGCCTGATGACCCGCTTCGGCGATCTGGTGATGGAAGGCCGGGACATCGGCACGGTGGTGTTTCCCGACACGCCGTTCAAGTACTACCTCGACGCCGATCCCGAGGAGCGCGCCCGCCGCCGCGCCGCCGAAATCAAGCAGCAGGAAGGCACCCACGACGTCGACGCGGTGCTGAATTCCCTGCGCCGGCGCGACCAGAAGGATTCCAGCCGCGCCACCGCGCCCCTGCAGATCGCCCTCGGTGCCCAAATCATCAACAGCACCGGCATGACCATCGATCAAGTCGTGGACACCATCGTGGCCGATCTGAAGGCGGCCGGCGCGGTCCCGGCCTGAGCCATGCGCGACGGCTTGTTCAGGTTCCCCCTGTATTGGCTGGCGCGGGACCTGCTGGCGATCTTTCTGCGCCTGAAATACCGCCTGCGGGTCACCGGCTGGGAGCACGTGCCGGCCCGGGGCGCGGCGATCATCGCCGCCAACCATTCCAGCTACCTCGATCCGCCCGTCACGGGCGCCGCCTGCCGCAACCGCATCGTGCACTTCCTGGCCCGCGACACGCTCCTCTCGAATCCCGTGGCGCGCTGGTTTTTCCCGCGCGTGGGCGTGATTCCGCTGGACCGCTCCCGCGGCGACCTCGCCGCGCTCCGCAAGGCCATCGGCGCCCTCAAGGAAGGCAAGGTCCTCGGCCTGTTCCCCGAAGGCACGCGTTCGCCCGACGGCCAGATGCGCGCCGCCAAGGGCGGCATCGGCTTTCTGATTGCCAAGGGCGACGTCCCCGTCGTGCCGCTCTTCATTGCCGGCACCTACGCCGCGTTCCCCAAAGGGGCGAACCGGTTCCGGCCGTCCCGCATCGTGGCGCGCTTCGGACCGGCCATCGCGCCGGACGAAATCCGGGCCGCGATGCCCGCCAGGAACGACTACGAAGCCGTCGGCGCCCTCGTCATGCGCCGCATCCGCGATCTGGCCGGCGCCGACTCCGCCTGAGCCGGGCCCCCGCCGCCGCTTGTCCATGGCGTGGACAACGCGCCCAAAAGTTTTCCATGCCACGTGGAAATCGGCCCGGTTTTCCCATGGCACGTAAACCGCTGGGCGCGCGCGCGCCCGGCGCGGCGGCGTCAGGAGAACACGACGGTGCGGTTCTTGTAGACCAGGATGCGGTGGTGGACGTGCCAGTAGATGGCGCGGGAGAGGACGATTTTCTCGAGGTCGCGCCCGAGGCGCACGAGGTCGTCGACGCCCTGGCGGTGCGAAACGCGGATGACGTCCTGTTCGATGATGGGGCCTTCGTCGAGCTTTTCGGTGACATAGTGGGCGGTGGCGCCGACGATTTTGACGCCGCGGTCGTGGGCGGCCTGGTAGGGGCGGGCGCCGGCAAAGGCGGGCAGGAAGGAATGGTGGATGTTGAGAATGCGCATCGGAAACGCCTGCACGAAGGCGGGACCGAGGATCTGCATGTAGCGGGCCAGCACGACGAAATCCACCCCGGCTTCCTTGAGCAACGCGATTTGGCGGGCCTCGGCCTGGGCCTTGTCGCCGGCGGGGACGGGAACGTGGTGGAAGGGCAGGCCGTGGCGTTCGACGATGCCGCGGTGGTCGGGGTGGTTGGAGACGACGAGGGCGAGGTCGGCGGGCCATTCGCCGCTTTCGCCGCGGGCCAGGATGTCGTAGAGGCAATGGACCTGCTTGGAAACCAGCACGGCCATGCGCAGGCGCTGGTCGGAGCGGTGCAGGCGCCAGGCAATGCGGCGCGGGCCGGCCAGCGGCTGAAAATAGGCGGCGAATTGGTCGAGCGGCACCCCGAAGCCGGCGAGTTCCCATTCCATGCGGGCGAAAAACGCGCTTTCGGCGGCATCGACGTACTGGTCGAGGGCGATGATGTTGCCGTTGTGGGCGGCGATGAAGCCGGCGAGGGCGGCGACGATGCCGCGCTGGTCGGGGCAGGCTACCAGCAGGATGGCGGTCGGGGAGGATGGGGCCATGGCGGGTCTCCGGGTCAGTCGTTGGTGGGGATGGCCGGGGGCAGGTTGGTGGCGAGGTCAGGGGCGGCGGCGGACGGGCGTTCGGCGGCGACGAAGGTGGCGACGATCGGGCGGTGGTCGGAGGACCGGAACAGGAGGGGCGAACGGACGGCGAAGGTCTTGGCCGGAATCGTCTCCGGCCGCAGGCCCTCGCTGGCGAGCAGGTAGTCGATGCGGTGGTAGTGGTCGTCGTTTTCGCGGTGGGTCCAGGCATCGCCGACCGCGTCGACCGGCCGGAGGTCGTGCAGCAACCGCTGGTGCTGGTAGGTGGCGATTTCGCGAAGGACCGCGGAGTCCGGATCGTCGTTGAAATCGCCGGCCACGAGCAGGTTGACGTCCGGATTCTCCTTGAGGGCGGCGCGGACGTGGTTGTTCAGGAGGCGGGCTTCGTTGCGGCGCATTTCGGCTTGGCCGAAGGAGTGGAAGACCTTGGACTTGAGGTGGGCGACCATCAGGCGCAGGCGGTAGTCCGGGGCGACCGCGAGGTCTATGTCGATGAAGCCGCGCATGACGGGAAAGCGGGTGGGACCGATGGTGTAGAGATCGTCGACGTGCGAGCGGCGCGCGACGATGGGGAAGCGGGAGAGCACGGCCAGGTTGAGTTCGGATTTGCCGCGGCGCAGGTATTCTTCATGGCCATATTCGAGGCCGGCCTGCCGGAGGCGGTACTTGAATTCGGCCCAGGCGGCCGGATCGCCCATTTCCTGCACGGCGAGGACGTCGGGGGCGACCTGCCGGATCACGTCGACGAGGTCGGCGGCCTCCGCGGGGGGCTTGGGTTCGAGGGTGTCGGCCTGGCCGTCGCGGTCCACCAGCGCGTACTGGTTCACGTTGAAGGTCATGACGGAAAACTCGCCGGCGGCCGGCCGCGGAAACACCGATTCGGCGGGCCGGGGTTGGGACGCGCCGGACGGACCGCATCCGCCCGCCCACAGGCCGAGTCCCAGCGAGAGCAAGGCGGCGCAGGCCAGCGAGGCGGTTTGGCTCATCGGACCGGCTAGGATTTTTTGTACGCGGCCTCGATGCGCTGGGCGATGTCGCGGTACTTGATGTCGACGGAGTAGATTTCCTTGAAGTAGCCGTTGGCTTCGTCCGGGCGGCCCATCTGTTCGGCCAGCACGCCCATCTGGTAGACGATGTCCTTCTTGGTCTCGTCCATGAGGGTGAGTTCGGACGCGGCCTTCTGGAGCTGCTCAAAGGCGATGTCGAGCTGTCCCTTCCGGGAGAAGCAGAGGGCGAGATAGTACAGCGCGAGGGTGCGGCGCTGGGGGTTGCGCTGCGCCAACTGGAATTCCTCGATGGCTTCGTTGAACTGGCCGCGGAGGTAGTACTGGTAGCCGAGTTCGTAGCGGAACTGCAGGTCGTTCGGATAGCGCTGCACCATGGTGAGGGCGTCCTCGTAGAGGAAATTCGCCTTCGCCGCTTCCTGGGCGGCCGCGGTGGCTTCGTCGCCGGCGGCCTTCGCCGCGGCGATGGCGGCGTCGAACCGCTTGGCCTGGATCAGGGAGCGGGTGCGCTCGATCTGCGGATCGGTGCGGCCGGCGGCCTGCACCGCGTCTTCGAGGGCCTTCAAGGCGTCGTCGAAGCGCTCCGCGCGGACGTAGAGGTCGGCGAGGGCGCGGCGGAAATTCATGTTCTGGGGTTCGCGCTGGATGTCGATCTTGCGCGCGGCGATCAGCGAATCGACGTCGGCTTCGCCCTTGACGGACTTGGCCTGTTGTTCAAGGAGGATCGCCTCCTTCTTGTCCTTGAGCTTGGCGCGGAAGTCGCTCGTAGTGTCCTCCCAGCCGCCGGCCTTCATGGTGTCGAGGGCGGCGGCGTCCTTGAGGTTCTTGATGGCGAGCTGGTCGTTGGGCCGCAGGTCGGCGACGGCCGCATAGCAGTCGCGCGCGCCGGCGGGCTGGTTGACCGCGATGTAGAGGCGGGCCAGCAGGCGCAGGAATTCGACGTCCTTGGCGTAGTAGGGGCGGGCGATTTCCAGCGTGTGGACGGCGACTTCGGGGATTTCGGCGGCTTCGGCGGCCTGCGCGAGGAATTTGAGGAAGGACATGTTCAGCGGGTCCAGTTCCATCAGCTTTTCGGCGCCCGCGAGCGCGGCCTGCGGATCCTTCTTGAGTTTGCCCTGGGCGGACATCAGCGTGAACATGCCCTTGAGCGAGGACAACTGGTGGGTCATGGCGGTGGGTTTGGCGGCCAGGGCCAGCTTGACTTGCGCGACGCGCAGGCTCTTGCGCGCCTGCAGGAAACGCGGTTCCAGCGCCATCACCTGCTTGAGCATGTCCAGCCCGTAGCCCGCGTTGCCGCGTTCGATGGCGGACATCGCCTTTTCGTACAGTTCGCGGATTTTGCGGGGGACTTGTTCCAACGTGACTTCTTCCATCGCACGCTCCTCGGGGCCAACGATTCTGACTCTGTTCGCGATTCGTGGAGAATAGGCCCGGGGGGGCGAAAGCGTCAAACCCGAAAATGAAGTGTGGCAGGGGCTCGGCGCTACTCCAGCAAAGTGCCGAAGCCCTGCAGGAGTTGCAGCCCTTTTTGGAGGCGTTCGTTGTCGGAATCGGAAAGTTTTTCGAGTCGCTTGCCGATTTTTTCCGCTGTTTCGCCGGCGAGGGCGTTGCGCAGGAGCTGGTCGAAATCCGGGCGCGGATCGGGTGCGCGGAGGGAACCGCGTACGGCCAGCGGCACGAGCAGGCCTCCGTTTTCGTAGGGCAGGAGCTTGGCGAGGTCCCGGCCGTCGGTCAGGCGCGCGGTTTCCGCGGGGGACGCGACAAGCTTCGCGGCGAGGTCCAGGCGGTCGTCGAACGGCCAGAAGGTGCCCGCACAGTCGAGCCGGTAGTCCGGCATGGCCAGCCGCGCGGCGGTCACGGTCCCGACGCCGTCGCGCAGGGACACCGTGGCGGTGGCCTCGCCGTAGCGCGTGGTGGCGACGTTGTCCACGGCCCGGCGCGCCTGTTCGAGTTTGGTTTCCAGATGCGGCAGGAGCTGCCGCAAAAGCGGATGGTCCAACCGGGCCCAGATCCGGTCCAGGAACGATCCGCCGGTGCCGACGGTTTGCAGGTCGTCGATGCGGACTTGGGCATCGGCATCCACGGTGCGCCAGGCGGGTTCCGCCACGGCGTGGCCCGAGGCGGAGGCTTCCAGAAACAGGCGGCCGGATCCGTTGACGAGATCGGCCAGGCCGTTGGCCGCCACCGCCTGCTCGATCGCGATGCCGTTCGCCTGGAAGCGATCGAGCCTATAAACCAGCGGGCAGGCCAGCAAGCGGAGGTTTCCGCGGGCGGAGAACGTGCCGCCGTAGCCGGACCACGTCGCGGCGGGAACCACGAGAATGCCGTCCTGCAGCGTGGCGGTGGCTTGGCCCTGTTCGAATCGATTTCGGCCATAGGCGAACCGAGGCGCCGCGAGTTCGCACGTGCCGTGCAGATGCTTGAGCAGCAGGGCGAGCAGGGGATTCTCGGGCGGGGCGGCGGCGCCGGGCGGCGGAGTGCAAGGCGTGGGCTCGTAGCGCAGGGATTCCGGCAACGGCGCACCGGTCAGGAGATGCGCGGCCAGCGGCGCGGGCAGGGCGGCTTCGGCTTCCAGTTGCGCCTCCAGCGCCAAGGGATGGGTCGCGGTGGGGTCCCCGGTCCGCAGCTCCGCGCGCAGCACGAGCTTATCCGCCAGTGCGCCTTGGATGGAGAGCGTCAGTTCCAAATTGCGGAATCCGAGACCCGCCGACGGAACAAACGGCCCCAGATCGGCGGAATCGCCGACCTCGAGCCGGGAATCGAAATCCAAGGGCCAGGTTCCAGGGGCGTCCAGATGATCCTTGGGCGGAGGGCCGGACAGCGCGAAGCGGAGCGCGGATTTCCGGCCGAGGGCGGCGCGGCCGGCGATGCGCACCGGGCGCTCCGCGGCGCAATCCTCGATCAGGAAATCCAAATCCGTCAGGGCGAGGGTGCGTTCCGGCTGCGCGGCGTCTTGCGCGACGAACTCGATGCGGGCCTTGTCGATCTGGATGCGGCGAATCGCCAGCGGGGGCGCCGTCGGCGCCGCCGGCGGCGGGGGCGGCTCCGGAACGGGTTCCGGAACGGGGCGGACCGCGTCCGGCGGAGGCGCGGGCTCGGCTGGCCGCGGCGCAGATTCCGGCCGAGGGAGGAGATCGGAGTAGTTGAAGGTGCCGTCGGGCCGGCGCACGATCCGGAACGTCGGTTCCCCCAGCCGCAGCGTGGAAATTTCCCGGTTGCGGAAGTCCACGGTCGCGGAAAAATCCTTGATCGCCACGAAGTCCCGCTCGCCGTCGGCTTCCTTGAGCCGGGCGTTGCGGACGATCAGTTCAAAAGGCGCGAGGGAATAATCGATGCGGTCGTACTCGGCGACCCGGCCGGTGACGCGGCCGACAAAGCCGGTCAGGGCGCTTTTGAACTTCGGCGTATTGAGGGCGTGGCGCAGCGTGAAGTGCGCCGTAAGCAGCAGAAACGCCGCGACGCCGACCAGCCAGAGGAAGAACCGGGACCATTTCATCGTGCGCGCAGCATAGGCCATCCCGGCGCGAAAACCAAAGCCGAAGATGCTTGATGCCCGGGTGCTTTTCGGGGACTTTACGGGGCATGAATTCGCGCCCCGAAAACCTGTCCGTGCCCGCCCGCCAGGAAGTACCCGAAGCGCTCACCTGGGACCTGCAGCCGCTGTATGCCTCGCCCGACGCGTGGGAAGCCGATTTCGCGCGCCTCGCCGAGCTGGCCGCGCCGGTGCTGGCCATGCGCGGCCGCCTGGATTCCGTCGCCGCCGTGGCGCGCCTAATGGACGCCGAAACCGCGCTGGACCGCGTGCTGGAGAAACTGCATACCTATGCCCACCTGCGGCACGACGAGGACACGGCGGCCGCCGCCAACCAGGCGCGCGAGGCGCGTATCCGCACCCGCTACGCGGAGCTCGCCGCGCAATGCGCGTGGATCACGCCCGAGCTGCTCGCGCATCCGGAGGAGGAAATCCGCGCGTGGCTGGAGGCGCCCGAATTGGCCGCCTGCCGGCGCACGCTTCTCAAAGTGCTGCGCAACAAGCCCCACGTGCTGTCCACCGCGGAAGAAACCCTGCTGGCGGGCGCGGCGGAAGTCCTGTCCGCGGGGGAACAGACCTACGGGTTGCTGGCCAACGCCGACCTCGCGTTTCCGGACATCCCCGGTTCCGACGGCGAGCCGTTGTCGTTGACCGAAGGCACCTACCGCACCCATTTGGAAAGCCCCGCGCGGAGCGTCCGCAAGGCGGCGTTCGAAACGCTGCTGGGCGGCTATGGCAAGCTGCGCCATACCCTGGCCTCGACCTTGGCGGCCACGGTGAAATCCCACGTCTTCCTGGCCCGGGCGCGGAAATTCCCGACGGCGCTGGAAGCGGCTCTGTTCGACGACCAGGTGCCCGCGGCGGTCTACGACGGGCTGATCGCCGCCACGCACGATGCGCTGCCCGCGTTCCACCGCTATCTCGATCTGCGTCGCCGCGCGCTGGGCCTGGCGGATTTGGACATGTACGACCTCTACGTGCCGCTGGTGCCCTCGTGCGCCGCGCCGGTTCCGCTGGCCCAGGCCCGCGAATGGGTGCTGGCCGCGTGCCGGCCGTTGGGCGCGGAATACGGCGAAGGGCTGCGCTTGGCTTTCGGCGCGCGCTGGATCGACTGGCTGGAAAGCACGGGCAAGCGGTCCGGCGCCTATTCCAGCGGTTGCTACGACAGTCCGCCCTATCTGCTGCTCAACCACCACGACCGGCTCGACGACGCTTTCACGCTGGCGCACGAGCTGGGCCATTCGCTCCATAGCTGGCTGGCCAACCGCGCCCAGCCGCACCGCACCGCCCGTTATCCGATCTTCCTCGCCGAAATCGCTTCCACCGTCAACGAGCTGCTGTTGACGCACCATTTGCTCGAGCTTCGGGGCGAACTCGCGTTCCGCGCGCACCTGCTGAACCACCTGTGCGATTCCTTCAAGGGCACCGTGTTCCGCCAGACCATGTTTGCCGAGTTCGAGCGCGATTTGCACCGCTGGGAAGAAGCAGGCACGCCCCTGACCGCCGAGTTCCTGGGCGAACAATACTACGAACTGAACCGGCGTTACTACGGCGCCGGTCTCGCCGCCCACAAGGCCATCGCGCTGGAATGGTGCCGCATTCCCCACTTCTACTACGATTTCTACGTCTACAAGTACGCCACGAGCTTCTGCGCCGCGCTGGTGTTCGCCCGCCGCCTGCGCGCGGGCGCGGGCGTGGATGCCTACCTCGGCCTGCTGCGCGCCGGCGGCAGCCAGGATCCCCTCGACGCCGTGGCCGCCGCCGGCGTGGATTTGCGGGACGCCGGCGTACTGCGCGAAGCTTTCGCCGAATTCGGCGCCGTGCTGGCCGAATTGGAAGCCGCGCTGGCCGCGGCTGCGGGATGAAGGCGCGCGAGGCCATCCTGACCGTGCTGGATTTCGAGTCCACCGGCGCGGTGCGCGGCCATGCCGACGAACCGTGGCAGGTCGGGATGGTGGAAATGCGCGCGGGACGGGTCACGGGCCATTACCACGAGAGCTACCTGCGCGTGTCCGCGGCCCGCCCGTTCAACCCCTACGCGCCCGGCCGCCATGCGGAAATCCGCGCCACGCTCGCCGCGGCGCCCCCGCCGGCGGAACTCTGGCCCGTCTGGCGTCCGTGGCTGGAAGGCCGGCCGCTGGCTGCCCACAACGTCGGCACCGAACGGAAATTCCTCCAGCGCGCCGCGCCCTTGCACGAACTGGGGCCATGGATCGATACCCTCCAGCTGGCGCGCCACGTCCGGCCCGACCTCGCCGGTCATTCGCTGGCGGAAGTCTGCGCGGCCCTCGAGCTGGAGCCCCGCGTCCGCGAATTCTGCCCCGGTCGCGAGTGGCACGACGCCCTCTTCGATGCTTTCGCCAGCGCGCTGGTGTTGGAACACGGTCTCGCCCTGCCCGGGTGGGAGAACGTCAGCGTCGAAGCCTTGGGGCGAGGTCTGCGCTGATCCCGGCGTTGGCCGGCGGGGCGGTTGCTTTTCCGGCCCGGCTCGGGTAGGTTCCAACCCCACGATGAACG
>JAKLIL010000179.1 GCA_022709625.1 Verrucomicrobiota bacterium | reverse complement strand
GGCATGGACTGGATGTATTCCAATTGCTCCGCCACCGCCCAGCGCGGCGCGCTCGATTGGAAGCCCCGCTTCAAGAAGGCCGTCCTGCCCGTCTTCAACGCCCTGTACAAGGCCGTGAAGAGCCAGACCGAAGCCAAGCGCGTCGTCAAGCTCTGCGGCGCCGCCAACTACAAGCAGCGGCTCGACGCCGAACTGGCCGCCATGGGCAACTCCGAGATGTGGCGCGCCGGCGCGGCCGTACGCGCCCTGCGCCCCCACGAGAAGGCCAAGCACAGCACCGTCGGCGTCAAGGGCCGCGGCAAGAATTAGCCCCCCCCCGCGCAACGCCCGCCGGCCCGTGCCGGCGGGCGTTTTTGTTCGGGCCGGCGGAATGCCGCGGGTGCGCGAACTCCGTGCTTTCCTTCCGCCCCGCCGTGTCGTATCTTGAACCGTCTTGGAGGAAGACCCATGGCTTCTTGGTACTACGTGGTTGCCAAAACCCGCGAAAAAAGCGGTCCCCACGACGAGGCGTTCGTCCGGGCCAAGTTCATCGCCGGCGAAATCGCGCCCGCGGCGCTGGTCTGGCACGACGGGCTGGCCAACTGGATTCCCGCCAGCCAGGCTTTTGCCGCCCTGCAGGCGCCCTCCGGTGCGGAAGGCAAGGTGCCCCTCCCCGACGGCTTGCGCGGCTGGATGACGTTCGTGGGCGTCATGACCGTCCTGACGGCCATTGTCCCGTCCCTCTTGCTCTACGGCCTACCCATGCTGCTGGCGGGACTGGCCGCCCTGGGGGCCCGCGCCGCGCTCGACCGGGCGCCTTTCGTCTCGCCGGACACCTTGCCCTTTTTCACGAAGCTGAAAACCTTCTTCTGCTGCTGGGGCTGGATGTACGTGCTCGGCCTGTTCCTGGCCGTCCTGTTCCTGCTGGCCTACACGGGGATTGCCCTGTGGGCGGTATCGACGGGCCAGATGGAACCCCACCGCTTTTTCGCCCCCTAATCCATGATCTTCACGCCCGAGGAGCGCCAGCGCTACATCCGCCAGCTCGAGTGGCCGGGATTCGGGAGCGCCGCCCAAGAACAGTTGCGCGCCGGCCGGGTCATGGTGGTCGGCTGCGGCGGCCTCGGCTCGCCCGCACTCTACTATCTGGCCGCCGCGGGCGTCGGCCGGCTCGGACTGCTGGATCCCGACCGCGTGGAAGTCTCCAACCTCCAGCGCCAGATCCTGCACGCCACGTCCGACATCGGCCGCGCCAAGGTCGATTCCGCCAGCGAGCGCCTGCGCGCGCTCAATCCCCACGTGCGGCTGGCGGCCCACCCCGTGCGCCTGGCGGCGGACAACGCGGCCGAGCTGCTGGCCCCCTACGACGTCGTCCTCGACTGCACCGACACCTTCGCCTCCAAGTACCTGCTCAACGACGCGTGCGTGGCGCTGAAGAAAATCTTCGTCCACGCCGGCATTTCGGGCTTCTGCGGGCAGCTCTTGACAGTGATCCCCGGCAAAAGCCCCTGCCTGCGCTGCGTGTTCCCCGCCCCGCCCGCCGCCACGGAGGCGGCGGCAGCCGCCGGCCCGCTCGGGCCCGTGCCCGGCGTCATCGGCGCCTTGCAGGCCTTCGAGGCCATCAAGTATCTGGCCGGCGTCGGCACCTTGCTGACCGACCGCCTGCTCACCTACGACGGACTGACCGGCGAGTTCCGCCCCATCCATGCCCACCGCAATCCCGCCTGCCCCGCCTGCGGGGCGGATGCCCAACCCAAGGAGTAGCCCCATGGCCGAAACCATCCAGTTCACCCTCAACGGCACGCCCCACACCGTCGCCGTCGACTCCGCGGACAAGATCGTCGACGTGCTCCGCGAACACCTCAATCTCACCGGGACCAAACGCGGCTGCGACGACGGCACATGCGGCGCCTGCACCATCGTTCTCGACGGCGAAGCCAAGCGCGCCTGCCTGCTGCCCGCGACCAAGCTTGCCGGCGCCACCGTCCTGACCATCGAGGGCCTGAGCAACGGCGCCGAAATCCACCCCATCCAGAAGGCGCTGATGGAAGCCGGCGCCGTCCAATGCGGCTACTGCATCCCCGGCATCGTCCTCGAACTGTATGCGCTGTTCGCCAAGAACGCGAACGCCACCGACGACGAAATCAAAACCGCCCTCTCCCGCCACTTCTGCCGCTGCACCGGCTACGAAGCCATCTGGGAAGGCGCCAAGCTCGCCCAGAAATATTTAAAAAACTCGCCCAATTCTTAATTCTTCACTCTTAATTCTTAATTCGAAAGGCCCCCCATGTACGACCTCCTGATCAAGAACGCGCAGCTCCGCCGCAAGGCCGGCCTCTGGAACGTCGCCATCGAAAAGGGCGTCGTCCAGAAAATAGCCAAGCAACCCATCCGCGCCAAGGCAGGCAAGGTCATCGACGCCGGCGGCAACCTCGTTACCGAGTCCTACGTCAACACCCACCTGCACCTCTGCAAGGTCTACACGCTGGAAATGATGGATTCCCTTGCTCTGCGCGCCTACCACGGCGCCGACATGGGCGGCGCCATGACCGCCATCGAACTCGCCGCCCGCGTCAAGGCCAACTACAACGAGAAGTGGATTCTCCCCAACGTCCGCAAGGCCCTCAAGCTCGCCGCGAAGAACGGCAACCTGCACATCCGCGCCTTCGCCGACGTCGATTCCAAGGCCAAGCTGATCGGCCTGAAGGCCCTGCTCAAGGCCCGCAACGAATTCAAGGGCATCGTCGACGTCCAGGTCGTCGCCTTCCCGCAGGACGGCGTCGTACGCGAGCCCGGCACCATCGACCTGATGAAGGAAGCCATGGATCTCGGCGCCGACGTCGTCGGCGGCATTCCGTGGATCGAGTTCACGGAGAAGGACGAGCAGACGCACATCGACGAGATGATGAAGCTGGCCATCGGCTACGACAAGGACATCTCCATGCTGGTGGACGACGCCGGCGACGCCACCCTCAAGACGCTGGAAATGCTCGCCGTGCGCACGCTCGAGGAAGGCCGCGTCGGCCGCTCGCTCGCGCACCACGCGCGCGCCATGTGCCTCTATCCCACGCCCTACTTCAAGAAGATCGCCGCCCTGCTGCGCCAGGCCGAGATGGGCGTCGTGAGCGACCCCCACACCGGCCCCCTCCACGCCCGCGTGCAGGAACTGCTCGCCGAAGGCAACCTCGTCTGCCTCGGCCAGGACGACATCTCCGACGCCTATTATCCCTATGGCCAGAACAACATGCTCGAGGTCGCCTTCCTCGCCTCGCACCTGCTGTGGATGACCACCTATCCCGAGATGGAAACCCTCTACGACCTGATCACCGTCAATCCGGCCAAGTGCATCAACCTGCCGAAGTTCGAGCTGAAGGAGAAGGCCAACGCCAATCTCGTCGTGCTCGACGCCAAGAGCGTCTGCGAAGCCTTCCGCTACCACAAGGCGCCGCTGCACGTCGTTTCCCACGGCAAGCTGCTCAAGCCCGCCGACCTGCGCGGCTAAAGCATGTCTGGCTACGGCGCAGAGATGCTGTCGGCGGAGATATAAAACTGGGACTAAGGCATCCCGGCTCCCGTTCGGACGATTTCGATCTTTGGAGACCCGCCGCCCTCGTCGGGCCGTGGGCGCTACGACATTTCCCGAACCACCCTAACCGCCGCCCGGTCCGTTCCCGACGTCCCGCCCACCGGTCCAACCCGGCGGACGGTTTCTTATTTCCGCTATCCCGTCCTTTTCCCCGCCAAGAGGCGCATCTGCGACAGGCCGTTGGTTTCCTTTAGTGGAGACGGCGCGCCGCGCCGTCCAGGCCTGTTGGCTTGGATCCGGACGCCACCGCCCCGCCAAGTTGTCTTTATGCAGGGGCCGAAGTTGTCTTTATGCGGCGGTTGGATCCGTGTCGGTGAACCAAGCTCCAATGCTCCGGCATAAAGACAACTTCAACCGCCAGAAGCGTCGCCGGCGCCATTTCGCATCCCGCTGCGCCCCAGTGAATACCTTGCATTGACACCGTCCCTGAACCCGCCTACTATGCTCACTGGCAAGTATGCAAGCCCGCCGCATAAAGACAACTTGAAGTTCGGAGAATAATACTGTTCAGCCTGAAAACAATGAATCAAATATACGCTGCGGCTAAGGCCGGATTAACAACATGTCCAAAGACATCTTGGGCCGCTACACCCATATACGACCACAATTATCAACGCCTTAGCGTTGATTCAATGGTTGCTCAGCTCTATGACCAATCCGACAAGGCTTACGCTAAAGTCCTTGTTATGCTTGTTGAATGGGGCTTGACTGGCAAATGGCCCCCGTTTCGAAACGATGCCGTATACTTCGTTCGTGAAATATTGACTTGGTGGACGGCCCATACTGATTTCCAACCACTAGATGATTTCCCCGCTGAACTGCCCCCCTGGAAATCAAAGTATGTTGCCGTCTTTCTAAAACATGCGCTTTGGTGGTATTCAATGGAACGAAAGAAATGGGCGTATTCAATAGCAGAGGATGCATTTTCCATCCAAGAGCACGATCATAATGCAAGATATCCAATGGAATAGAGGGCTGAACAAGGCGTTGCAGGCTATCGGCGCCAAAGCGCGCCTCCAGCCTGAACGCTGACGTTGGGCGAAAATGAATATATGAAACATGCCAATACTAATCTGATTGCCTTCGCGATTCTCGTGCTCACGTGGAGCCTAACGCTCTACGGTTTTGTACATTGGGCAACGAAGTACGC
>JAKLIL010000178.1 GCA_022709625.1 Verrucomicrobiota bacterium | reverse complement strand
CCCCCAGGCTTCGTTTCCCGTTTGGACCCCATTGGGGATGCAGCAGGAATCGCGGTCGGCACCTGTTTATCATTTGTTGAAGGAGGAGGGGTAACATTTGCCGGTTTAACAACTTCAATGGCCAACTCTGGCACTGCGGGATAGAGGAGCATATTTTCTTCATATACATCAACGATGTTGGGGTCTGCCCCCATTGGGATAGATAACGAAATCGACTTGTCTCCAACCGACGAGGAGATTTCAGACTGCTTTAGCACATCGTAAGACTTGAGATCGTGAATGCGGACCCATCCCTGAATATCAGCCTCGCGGAACATAACGGGACCGAGTTGAAACCATTTGACCATTGCCCTTTTGATCTTGAAGGACAAAAGCTGCTGGGCGGTTTTTTGATTGGCCCCCCCCAAGTGCTGAATCTCATCAAGGTACTTTATTTGCATGCTAGGATTGGAAATCGCCGATCCATATTTCGATGCGATTAAATCCAGTTGATAGTTTCGCTCATCATTTAGCACCTTTAACCACTTTTCTTCTCGCTCTACCACGGATACCTTCTGCCTTATTAGCTTATCAACAAGCGAGAAGTTAAATAAATCAACCAACGAACCGTCGATCCCTTCCGCTTCCCTAATTGCCAATGTCTCATTCATGGGAATTATGAAATCAGTCACCTTGGTCGACCACTTATCAAGGGCCGCCATGAACAGATCGCGGGAGGATGGAGATTCTTTAACGACAAGAGAATAGTCATTCTCTGGTTTCACGACGCTGACCTGAACGGTGTTGGTGTAGGTTATACCTGCTTCATCGACTACAATCAAATGGGCTTCATGGCTGCCTATGTCGCCAATTGGCGCCGAATACGCCACTCCGCTTTTCCCTTGCGATGCCATGTTTTTCGACTCAACACCGTCGACAGCGATTGTGAGACTGCGAACAGGCAACGATGCAGGATAATATGGATCGAAGACCACGTTCCATTTAACAATTTGATTCGGCTGGGCCTCGTACTGGATTTTTGACATTAGCTGGCTGATTTGTCGCCCCGTGAAAGGCTTGATGCCACCATCTCTAATCGAATTTCCAAGTCTGCCGATCAAGCCTGCCAGTTGATCGTCTATGATGGGCTTCAGTTCGGGTACTAGCCAGCATACAGGCCGCAAGTCTTTGATCGAAAAGTCTCTGGTATATACAGACCAGATGCCCGACCTGTAGTTGACCAAGGCGAAAAGTCTGACATCTCCCTCGCCCGCTGGGAACCAGCTGAGAAGCGGCCCCGATCCGAGATACCTGAAGCCGTCAATCTGTTCGGAAAGGCCCTCCGCATTCACACTTGCTACAGCCAATTCAACCCCCTGTTGTTTTTGCAATTCAGTAACGCCATTGGCAAGCGCAGATCCGACTTGATCCCTGATTTGTTGCCACATATCGAACGGCCAATGTTCATCGGTCTCTTGCGTCGTTTCGGAAATCCCCTTTGCAGTCTTTGTTGCATTTGGCAGGGTAAACCAAGCGATCGACAGTGCAGAAAGACCGTTTGTCGGGTCAAGTATCTCGTCGTCAAAATCTCGCCCAACAAGTTCTACGCTTACCCTGTCTCCCGCCATGATAAATCCCGAATGGGTTTCCCTATTTGCCGAAACAACCAAATCATAGAATATAGGCAAGGGGCATTTAACGGAAATGCGCCTGCCGCTCTGCTTCGAAAACAAATCCTTGGGCAAAACAAAAACCCGTTGCTGCCCCTTGATCTCCTTTGATTCCAGCCCTATTACGATTGGCTTCGCAGACTCCCAACTGTTCCACGGGACATCCACTCCGACAGCGCGCTCATCCTTGGAAACAGTTTTTAGCAACTTGCCATCGCAGTAGATTGAGATATCGACCGGAAGTTCAAAGCCGAAATCCAATACCAAATCTGATTTGATTTCCTTTTGGGCTTGAGTGACGGGCACCTCTTATGGTGGAGATACAGGTTCAGGCTTTGGTTCTTGGCGGGGGGTGGCGCATGAAACAATGGCGAAGGGCATCAGCACAACCAAGGGCATACGATACAATCTAGAAAGAGTCCTGCCGTTCATATTCTGCCTCCTTTTGATTGGGATATTTCAGAGAATATCTTGAATACTACTCATTTATTAGCATGTGACTTCACATCTTTACAATAATAATATGCTGTAGCTGTATCAAGACAATAATTCAGAGTATGTTTCTATTTACAGATCAGTTCGCCACGACCAAGTTGGGCACCAAATCCCAACTATTAAATGCCCCGCATCTCCTCTATAGATGGGGGTGAATAGGGAGAAGGCTTCAGCGTGCCATTTTCATGTTTCTGCCCCTCGGATAGCCTTCGCCAGATGTTATTTCAGTTACTAATCCGACATAAGGATGATCTTATCCCGATATTTCTGACAGCTAGGGTGCAGTGTATTGTGTCGTTAATTATCTTTTGTAGGGATCAGAACGCATACCGGGGGGTGCGCCGCCGCAAGGCGCCGCGCGGTTGGACTTGACGTGCCGTCCGGTATTATGTATTGCGTACTACATGATGCGGAGTAGAGGATGATCGAGGGCTGGATCACCCAGTTGCGGAAGGGGCTGCTGGAGTACTGCGTGCTGCTGGTGCTGCGCCGGGGGGAGAGCTATGGCTACGAAATCGTGCAGGCGCTGAAGCGCGTCGAGGACCTGACGGTTTCGGAAAGCACGGTCTATCCGATCCTCGGGCGGCTGCGCGAGGAGGGGTTCCTGAAGTCGCGCGACGTGCCTTCGGCCGCCGGCCCCCCGCGCCGCTATTTCGCGCTGACCCCGCGAGGCAAGGTGCGCCTCGCCGAAATGAACGCGTATTGGCCGATGTTGACGCAGGCGTTGGACGATTTGAAATCCGAAAAGAACAAGGAAGCAGGTCCATGAAGTGGAGCGAGGCGGCGGAGCGGCGCGTGGAGGACTATCTCGGCGCGGTGGAGCGGAATTTGGCGCACAAGCCGGCGGCGGTGCGCCGGGAAGTGGTGGCGGGGTTGCGGGACCAGATCGGCGAGACGCTGCGCCGGCTGGAGACGGTCGGGGCCGAAATCGGCGTCGAGGCCGTGGAACAAGTGCTGGCCGACATGGATCCGCCGGAGACCTTCGCGGAAGCGGCGGCGGAAGTCGCGGCGGAAGCGGCGGTGGCCGCCGCGCCGGTCCTGGCGCGCAGCGGGGCCGGCCGCTGGTTTTGGCTGGGCGTCGCGTTTCTGGTGGTGAACGCCTACGGCGTGTGGAAATGGGCCGCGCGGCTCGCCGCGCCGCCGCCTGCGCCGGAAGCCATCGCCGAACCGGCTCGGCCGGTGGAGCGGATTCTGCGGCTGCGCAACGTGGAGCAAATGGACATTTCGGCATCCCGCGAGGTCATGTTGCGGTTGACCTTCAGCGACGAACCCGACCGGACGCAGCTCGCGCGCTACTTCTCCCTGAACGCGCCGGGCCAGGGGGCCGTGGAGTACCAACTGATGGGCGCCATGGGGTCGAACGCCGCCATGATCGAAACCGTCCCCGTGCTGGCGGAAACCCTCGACTACGCCTTGCAGCCGGGCCTGCCCTCGGCCGGAGCCTCCGAACCCGCGGATGCCGCCGCCAAAGGGACGTTGAAAATGGAAATGAACCTGGCGTTGCGCAAGGTGGCCGTCCAGACGCCTTCGTTCGAACCGCCGCATCTCCGGGCGGAGTTTAATGCCATTCCGGATGCCAACGGGTTGCAGGAGTTCGTCGCGGTGTCGCCGGCGGTGGATGGCGTCTTGGAAACCGTCGACCTCTGGCGGGGCGGGGGCCTGGTGTTGCGCGGGCCCTTCAAGCCGGGCGAGATCTACGAGCTGGAACTGAAGGAAGGGCTCCCGGCGGCGAACGGTTCGAGCTTGCCGAAAACAATCCGGCGCACCGTCCAGTTCCCGCTGCCGGCGCCCGCCGTGCGGGTGGAAGCGCCCGGCCGCTATCTCTCGCCGCGCGGAACCCTCGCCGTGCCGGTGGCGGCGGTGAACGTGAAAGCGTACCGCGCGGAATTGCGGCCCGTGTATGCGAACAACCTGGTGCAGTTGGCGCTGCGCGAATCGGATGTCTACCGCTACTACTACGACGGCGGCTTGACGGACGAACTGGTGGGCGCGGCGCGGACGGCGACCAACGCGCTGCCGGCCGTGCCCGCGGGCGAAATCGCGCGCGCGGCGGTGGATCTGCGGGCCTTGGCCGGCGGCGAACCGCGCGGCGTCTACTGGCTGGAAGTCGGCGCGGACAAAGCCGATGGCGACAGCCGCTTGCTGGTGGCAACCGATTTGGGCATCGCGGCGCGCACCTTCGCCGGCGGCGGGTTGGTCTGGGTCAATTCCCTGCGGACGGCGCAGCCGGCCGCGGGCGCGGCGGTCACGGTCTATGCGCGCAACAACCAGGTGCTGGCGCGCGGCGCGGCCGACGCGCAGGGCTTGGCGCGCCTGGAATGGCCGGCCGCGCCGGAAGCGGACCCGTTTCTGGTCACGGCGGAACTGGACGGCGATCTGTCCTTCGTGGATTTGAGCCGCACGCGCGTCGGGCAGGGCGAAGGACTCGGCGGCAAGCCCTATCTGGAACCCGGCAAGGTGGAGGCGGCGGTGTTCACCGAACGCGGCGTGTACCGGCCGGGCGAAACCGTGTTCGTGCAGGCGCTCGCGCGCGACGACCAGATGCGGGCGCCCGCGCCCTTTCCCGCGCGGCTGCTTGTCCGGCG
>JAKLIL010000177.1 GCA_022709625.1 Verrucomicrobiota bacterium | reverse complement strand
AACATTTGGCCTGATGGCGGCGGCGCGCGCATCCGTTCCCGCTTTCCTGTTCGACCTCGACGGAGTGATCGTCGATTCGAACGGCCTCCACGTCGAATCCTGGCGGGCAGTGGCCCGGCGCCACGGCTTCGCCTGCCCCGATCCCGACTACATCGGCAAATGCGGCCTGCGCACGGGCGCGGTCATTCGGGACCTGCTGCGCTGGCCGGTCGGTCCGGAAGAAGCGGCGCGCCTCGGATTCGAGAAGGAAGAACTCTACCGCGAATGGATCCGCCGGGACGGCATCCGGCCGATCCCGGGGGCCGCGACGTTCCTAGCCGAAGCCCGCCGCGCCGGCATCCGTTGCGCCGTAGGCTCCTCCGCGCCCCGCGAAAATCTCGATCTGTGCCTGCACGCGTTGCGGCTGGAAGACATGTTTGCGGCCACGGTTTCCGGCGCGGACGTGGCGCGCGGCAAGCCCGCTCCGGACATTTTCCTGCAAGCGGCGCAGGCCCTGGATGTCGCGCCGCGCGTCTGTCTCGTGTTCGAAGACGCGCCGGCGGGGATCGCGGCCGCGCACGCCGCCGGAATGCGGGCGTACGCGCTGGCGACCAGCCATGGCCGCGAAGAACTGGCCGCGGCCGACTGGCTGGCCGACGATTTCACGACGCTGTCCGCGCGAGACGTACGGGCCGCCTGGACGCCCTACTTGCCAGCCGCGGGCTGAACCGCGGGCAACCGCGCCAGCAGATCCCGCACTTCCTGCGCCTGGCCGGCGGGAAGATCGGCGAGGCGCTTGGCGAGAGCCGCGGCCACGGCGCGGGCGCGCCCAAAGTCGCCAACGCCTTCGTAGCTGCGCGCCAGCAGCACCAGCGCGGAATCGCGCGACCCCAGGATGGTCAGCGCCTTTTGCAAATCCCGCCGGGCCTCCTCGAACCGCCCCACTTCGAGATAAATTTCGCCGCGGGTCTGGTACAGGCCGCCGTGCGTGGGCAGGCGCAGAAGCGCTTCGTCCAGCAGCGCCAAGGCTTCCTGCGGGTCGCCGTCCCGCTCCATCAGAACCGTGGCCAGGTTGTTCAACAGCACCGGATCCCGTTTGCGCCGGAGGCCTTGGCGGAAGGCCTGTTCGGCCTGGGCGAGTTCGCCCTGCTGGTAGAGGTTGACGCCGAGGTTCTGGTATTTCAGGTAGTGTTCGGGATTCCGCGCCAGCAACGCCCGCAGACTCAGTTCCATGAGTTTCTGGTCGCGGAGTTCCTGCGCCAAGGTCCCCAGCATTTCCCAGGCGTGGAGATTGCCGGCATCGAGCTGGACGGTCGCTTCCAGGACGCTTTTGGCTTCGGCCCAGCGCTGGCGGGTCATCAGGATGTCCGCCAAGGCCAGCTTGGCGCCCACGCCGGCGGCGGACAGATCCTTGAGGGCTTTCAGCGCCTGGTCTTGCAGGGGTGCGTCGTCCGCGCCGAGCAGGGCCAGCGCGACCCACGGCCGGGCATCGCTGGGCGTGCGGTTCGCCAAGTCCTTGAGCGCAGCCAAGGCCTGGGCCTTTTCGCCGCGCACGCAGGCGGCCATGGCCCGGTCGAATCCAGTGGCGGCTTCGGGCAGTCCCGCCGCCATGGCTTCGTCGACATAGGCCGCGGCCGCCTCCGAATCGTTGCGCCGCAAGGCCAGACGCCCCAGCGCCAGCAGGGCTTCGACGTCGCGGCCGTTCTGCATCAGGCGCAGGCGCCAGAACGTTTCGTCCTGGAACGGCAGGCCCCAAAGCAGGTAGGCCTGGTCGATCAGCTTGGCGCGGCTCCCCTCCTCTTCCGCGGAATACAACGGGTTGAGGCGAACACCTTCGGCCGTGGCGGGATCGCCCGATACCGCCCAGACCCAGCCGCGCCGGACCCAGTCGCGGGCGCGCCACACGTAGCCGAACTGGAGCCCCAAGGTCCAGCGTTCCTCGGTGGGGACGGCGCCCCACTCCTCCAGATCCGCATCCAAGCCGGCTTCGACGGGCAAGGCCAGGCGGCGATTCAATTCCAGCAGGTTGAGGCGCACGCTGAGATTCCCGGAATTGATGCGCCGCGCGGTACGGAACGTCTCCAGGGCGCCGGTTTCGTCGCCCCGTTCCGCCTGCATGACCCCGAGATTGTTGGCCACTTTCGAGGCCAACAGGCGCAGATTGTCCTGGAACGGGCGGATCAGGTTCTTCTCCGGGGCGGGTCGCCGGGCCAGCCGCTCCATCTGCTCCCAGAAGGGGCGCTGCGCCGCGACCAAGGCCGGCACGTCCACCCGATCGGCGGCGGTTTCGAGGCGGTAGAGGAACCCGTCGGGCACGAGATAGCCGAAGGGGCGGAAGGAATCGGCCAAATCGATGAATCCGACGCGGGCCGGGCCCTCCGGGGACGCCAGCAACTGCTCCACGAACGCGCCAAAGTCGCCTTCCAGCAGCGGCTGGCGCAGGACGTCGGCGTCGAAGTATTGGGCCAGGCGTCCCAGGTACTCGGGCGACCCGGTGCGCTGGATGCTGATCAAACGGACGGGCGACCGTTGGCGCCAAAGCGACCAGCGCAGCGAATCGTCCAACAAGCCGATGGAAAAGAGCAAGTCGCGACTGCCCATCCGGTCCAGCACTTCCTGGGCGGCGCTTTCCACGACGTGGCCGTGCCGGCCATCGATCTTTTGCCAATTGAACGCACCGGCCGCCAGAATAACCACGGGCAGCAACAACGCCAAGGCGGCGGACGCCCGCCGGGCGCGCCGGACGTGCCGCCGGGCGTAGGGCGAATCCACCAACGGCTGCGGCTCGCCCATGATCCAGAACTCGCCGGCAAGATAGCCCATGCAAATGGCCAGCAGCAGATACGGCGTCACCATGAGGCGGCGCATGCCCAGCAATTGCCACGGGGCGTAGGTGGCATCGAACAACACGCCCAGCAATCCGGCCAAAATGACGATCCGGACCAGCACTTGGCCGATCTCGTAGAACCAGGGCGAGCGTCGGGAGACGGCGAACAGGGTCAGCCAAGGCACCAGCGTGATCAGCGCGATGGTCGGCAGGCCGGGATAGAAACGCACCGCGGCGATGAGCAGCAGTTGTTCCTGCAGCATCCGGGCCCAGGCCTGGCCCGGCGAGGCAAAGAGGCCGATGGCGGCACCGGTGCGCCACAGGTTCCACGCGTGGAGCGGAGACACCGCCAGGCCCAGCAGCAGCGCCGTCCACAAGACGAGCTGCGACCGCCAGCGCCACAGGTTTTTCCAGCGGAACATCTCGCGCGCAATCAGGAAAGCCGCCAGCGGAAGAAACACGATGAAAGTGGCGAATTCGGCCAGGCCAATCCCATACGCCAGACCCAGCAGGGCCAGATGGCGCTGCTTGCCCCAGAGCTGGTACTCGGAGAAGAACCACGCGGCCCCTACCAGCAACAGCAGGTGGAAGGAAGCCGGCAACGACCGGGTGGACACCAACCAAAACGGCACGCAGCAGATCAAATACAGGCCCGCCACGACTCCGGAAATTCGCCGCGCCTGGGCTTCGCGAGCGAACGACGCGGGATGGGCTTCGTTGCGGACCAGATAGCCCACGCGCACCATGAGACGGCCCAGCAGGCCGACGGCGGCCGCGCCGCAAACCGCGCTGAACGCGCCCGTCCACGCCGCGACCGACCCAACCCGCAGGCGGGCCAAGACGCGCACCAGGCAGCCCCACAACGGATCCAGCACGGGCGGCGCACCATCCTCGCCGAGATGCCTCAGCAGCGTTTGGATGGGCAGTCCCGGAAAGGGTGCCCAGCTCATGGACGCGAGAAACAACGCCAGCGCACCCAGGAACAGGAAGGCGCCCACCCAGCGCTCCGATGGAAACGGACAGAGCAGCGCATCGGCTTTCACCAGCTCGTGCGGTTCGCGGCTCTCCCCCAGCCCAAACGTCTGGCGCGGTGTAGGGCGCGGATCCGCGGGGGACGCACCGGGCGGCGGCCCAGTCAGGAAAGCGGCGTCACTCATGGCCTCGGCACCGTGCGATCAATTGGTCTAACTCGGCGCGCTCGGCCGGATTCAAGTTGGCGGGATCGCCGGCCAAGGCCTGGGCCAGCCGCAACGCCGCGGCGGGCCGGCCGCGGGCGACCAGCACCTGGACCAGCATCAGCCGGAGCGGGCCGACGCGCGGCAGTGCCGCCGCCGCCATTTCCAGGTCGGCTTGCGCCTCCGCGAGGCGGCCATCCAGCAGATTCAACCGGCCGCGCGTGCCGTGGAACATCGGATTGAACGGCTGCTTCCGCACCGCTTCGTCCAGCCAGGCGCGGACCTCCCGCCGGTCGCCGGCGACGGCCATGACTATGTATGCCAAGGCATGCAGCAATTCGGGGTGGCGATCGCGCCGCAAGCCGGGGCGGAGGAGCGCTTCGGCTTCCGCCGGGGCATTGCGCCGGAAGAGCGCCAGCGCCTGCTGCACCTGCAGCAGGGCATGGCGGGGCGCTTGCGCCCGCAGGCCGTTGAGACCGGCTTCCTTGAGTTTCTCGTCGCCGCGGATTTGCGCCAAAGTCGCCAGGAGTTCCCACGCAAGTGTTTTGCGGGAATCCATCCACAAGGCTTTTTCGAGCTGGGCCTGGGCGGCGGCCCATTCCAACCGCGTGAGGTAAATCCACGCCAGCGCGAGGCGCACTTCGACCGTCGGTTCCGGGAGCGCCTGGAGGACCTTGATGGCCTCGGCGCGAATGGGCTGCGCGCGGTCGGACAGGAAGGCCAACGCGGCCCATGGGCGGGGATCGTTCGGTTTTTGCCGCG
>JAKLIL010000176.1 GCA_022709625.1 Verrucomicrobiota bacterium | reverse complement strand
TTGCCGCCCAACCCCGCCACTGCACCGAACGCGCCGGTGCGCTCGAGCCGGACGGACACATTGCAGGACGGATCCGCGAGCAGCAAGACGTCGGCCGTGCGGTCCGACACGGCCACCGTCCGGCCGATCAAGCCGTCGGGGGTGATTACCGCCCGGTCCGCGGCCACGCCGGACGCCGCGCCTTTATCCAATCGGACCGTCTGCCACCAGCCCGAGCTGTCGCGGGCGATCACTTCGCAGGAAACCAGGCGGTGCGGGGAGCGCCGCACGAAGCCGAGCAAATCGCGCAGCATTTGGTTGTCGCGCTCGAGTTCGCGGGCCATGCGGACCTCGCCGCGCAGAAAGACGATTTCTTCGGAGAGGCCGCGGTTTTCGAGGGCGAGATCGCCGAGGCCGCGGACGTAGCGGACGATTTCGCGGACTTCGCGCACCCCGCCCCGCAGCGCCGCCTGCAGCGGACTGAGGCCGTCGCGCACCGCGCCCTTGACCCGCACGGAAGCCGCATCCGGCAAATTCATCATGGCGAGCACGACCAGTCCGATCGCGCACAGCCCTATCCAGCTACGTTCCTTCATGTTTCTTCCGGCACATACCGATCCTTAGCGCCCTGCCGGACGCCGGAAGAGAGACGGAATCGAGGGATTGGATGCGGCGCGCCGGGCTAGGAGCCCGACGACACCTTGCGCAGGAAATTGAGCTCGTGCAGCACCACGCCCGTGCCTTCGGCCACCGCGCTCAGCGGGTCCTCGGCCACGTGCACCGGCAAGCCGGTCTGCTCCGCAATGAGCTTGTCCATGCCCCGCAGCTGCGACGTGCCCCCCGCCAGGACGATGCCTCGGTCCACCAGGTCCGAGGACAGTTCCGGCGGGCAGCGTTCCAGCGTGATGCGGATCGCCTCGACGATGGCCGACACGGGCTCTTGCAGAGCCTCGCGGATTTCCTCGGAGGTGATCGTGAGCGTCTTCGGCAGGCCGGCGACCAAATCGCGGCCCTTCACCTCCGTGCTCATCTCCTCGCCGAGGGGATAGGCGGAGCCGATCGTGATCTTGATCTCCTCCGCCGTCCGTTCGCCGATCATCAAGTTGTAGACCCGCTTCAGATACTGGACGATCGCCTCATCCATCTCGTCGCCGCCGACGCGGACGCTGCGGCTCAACACGATGCCGGCCAGGGAGATGATCGCCACCTCGGTGGTGCCGCCGCCCATGTCCACGATCATGTTGCCCGCCGGCTCCTGGACCGGAAGGCCCACGCCGATCGCCGCCGCCATTGGCTCCTCGATCAAATAGACTTCCCGCGCGCCCGCATGGGTGGCGGAGTCCTTGACCGCTCTCTTCTCCACTTCCGTGATCCCGCTGGGGACCGAAATAATGATCCGCGGGCGCACCACCCACTTGCGGTTGTGCGCCTTGCGGATGAAATACCGCAGCATCGCCTCGGTCACCTCGAAGTCCGCAATGACGCCGGCCTTCATCGGCCGGATGGCGACGATGTTCCCGGGCGTGCGGCCGAGCATGCGCTTGGCCTCCTCGCCGACCGCCAGCACGCGGTTCGATCCCTGTTGGATCGCCACCACGGAGGGTTCGCGCAGCACGATGCCCCGGTCCTTGACGTAGACCAAGGTGTTGGCCGTGCCGAGATCGATGCCGATGTCGTTCGAAAAATAGCCTAAAAGCCAGCTAAACATCTGGGCTTGTTCCTGCGATTGAAAATGCCTAACGAACCTAAAACCCCCGCATATTGCCTACCCCCCGCTCCCACCGTCAAGCTTCAAAACAATGGCATCGAAAACGATCGGTTTCGGCTCTTGCCCGCCTGCGGCGCCTCCGCTAACCTCGCCCCCGAGCATGAGTCCTCGCGCGGTCCAGTTCCGCTTTGTCGCCGGCGCCTTGATCCTGTGGGGATCGGGAGCCGCGCCGGGCGCTCCCGTTTCGCTGCCGGCGGCCGGCGCCGAAGCGCCGTTGGGCGCGACGGTGCAGGGCCAAGGGACGGCCCGCGCGGTCGTCTTCCGCGTTTGGGCACCGAACGCCGTCCAGGCCGATTTGAGCGGCGCCTTCAACAACTGGGGCGCCGATGCCCTGCAGAAAGACCCTGCCCGGGCCGGCTACTGGTCGTTGGAGAGCCGCCGCGCCCGACCGGGCGATGCCTACCGGTTCGTCGTCGACGGGTTGCCGCGCCGCGATCCGCGGGCGCGCGCCGTCGACATGGAGCGGAACGAGGGATTCGTGCTCGATCCCCGCGAATTCGCCTGGGGCGCCGCGGACAACTGGAAAATGCCGGCCCGGGAAGATCTGGTCATGTACGAGATGCACCTCGGCTCCTTCGCGGCCGGGATTCCGGGCAACGGCCCGCCTTTCGAGCGGGCGACGAAGCGCCTGGCCTATCTCCAGGCGCTGGGCATCAATTGCATTCAACTCATGCCGGTCAACGAATTTCCCGGCGACCGTTCGTGGGGCTACAATCCCGGCGATTTGTTCGCGGTGGAATCGTCCTACGGCGGGTCCGACGCGTTCAAGGCATTCGTCCGCGCCTGCCACACCAACGGCATCGCCGTGGTGCTGGACATCGTGCATAACCACTACGGGCCCGATCAAATCGCCGCGTGGCAGTTCGACCAGCGCCTGCCCGCGGGCGACGGCGGCATCTACTTCTACCGCGACGAGGATCGCGCCCTCACGGAATGGGGCCCGCGCCCCGATTTCGGCAAGCCCGAAGTCCGCGCCTTTATTGTCGATTCGGTCAAGGCGTTCCTCGAGGAATACCGGGTGGACGGCTTCCGGTGGGATTCGGTCCACAACATCCGCTACTATCTGAACGGCGAACGGTCCAATCCCGACGGCGACCGGCTGCTGGCGGAAGCCAACGACTGGATGCGCAGGAACCGGCCCGATGCCCTGCGGATCGCCGAGGACCATGCCTTCGACGGCGGCGGCGTTGGGTTCGAAGCGCAATGGAACTCCGCTTTCCAAGCCCTGCTATCGGCGTTGGTCCGGCGACCCGATGGCCAGCGCAACCTCGCGCTTCTGGCCGCCGAGTTGGAGCGGCTCAATGGACTCAACTGGGTGAACTTCGCCGAATGCCACGATTCCGCTGGCGATCTCAACCAGCATCATCGGCTTCCGGCCTATATCGATCCGGCCACGCCCGACAGTCCCCGGGCCCGCGCGCTGGCGCTGTTGGCAAACGGCATCGTCATGACCGTGCCCGGCATTCCCATGATGCTCCAGGGTTTCGAAATGCACGACGTGCACGACTTCAGCGACAAGGCGTCCGTGCCCTGGGCGCGGGCGCAGAACACGCACAAGGGCATCGTGCGCGCCACGGCCGACCTGATCAACCTGCGGCGCAACGCGCGCGGACTCGCCCCCGGCCTGCAAGGGCTGAATCTGGACATGCTCTATTGCAACGAAGACGCCCAGGTCCTCGCGTATGCCCGGCGGACCGCCGGCGAGAGCCGGGATCGCGCCGCCGTGGTGGTGGCCAACTTCTCCGGCACGCCCCTCAAGCAGTACGGCGTTCGTTTTCCGGCATCCGGCACGTGGTATTGCCACTACAACTCGGGTTCGTCGATGTACGCCAAGGAATTCGACAATCTCGGTCTGGCTGCCGGCACCGGAATCGCCCTGCCGCCCGGCCAAACCACGATGCGGCTCGACCTCAGCCGGTATTCGTTGCAGATCTTTTCCAAGACCGCGCCGGCCACCGTCGCCGCGCTGGTCAAGGCGGCGCCGGCACCGGAGATCGAAGCCACCCTCGTTGCGGCAGAAGAACCCGCCGCCGGCCAAATCGAAAACTACGTTGAAGAAGTGGTTGCCCCCTTCCCGTATGTTTACGTCCCGCTGCCGGCCGAGTGGAAACCTTAATCAACTGCCTATCGGGGTCAGGCATTAAGAATGTTAAGTTTTGGCCGAAATCTTAACTTTCTTAATGCCTGACCCCGCCGTGCGCCAATTCTTAACTTTCTTAATGCCTGACCCCATGGGTCCAGTTCTGGGATTGCGGAAACGATTTACGAGCGGTAGCATCGTTCGTATGAATACCCGCCTCTTTTTCTCGCCGTTGTTCGCGTGTCTGCTGTTGGCGGGACCGGCCATGGCCCAATCTACGCGCAGCGGATTTGGGGCCACGCCCTACGCGGACGCCAGCGGCACGGGCGTCACCTTTCGGACCTGGGCCCCGAACGCCTCGTCCGTCGCGGTCAAAGGATCTTTCAACGGGTGGGGCTCGACCCCGCTCGTGAAAGAAGCCACCGGAGGCATCTGGTCTGCGGACATTCCCCGCGCCAAGGCGGGCGACGAATACAAGTTCTTCCTGAACGGTTCGCTGCACAAGCGCGATCCGCGCGGGCGGCGCGTCGTCAATTCCGCGGGCAATTCCATCGTTTACAATCCCAAGGCCTTCGACTGGGGCAGTTCGACCAACTTCGCGCCCATCTGGCGGAACGATCTGGTCATCTACGAAATGCACGCCGGATCCTTCAACGCCGAGGACTGGCTGCCCTCCACCTTCGACGAATGCGCCGAAAAAATACCGTATCTCAAAGCCCTCGGCATTTCCGCCGTGGAACTCATGCCCGTCAACGAATTTCCCGGCGACCGCTCCTGGGGCTACAATCCGTCCGACCTGTTCGCCATCGAATCCTCCCACGGCGGCCCCGACAGCCTGAAGCGCTTCGTCAAGGCCTGCCACGAAAACGGCCTCGCCGTCCTCGTGGACGTCGTCCACAACCATTACGGCCCTTCGGACCTCGATATTTGGCAGTT
>JAKLIL010000175.1 GCA_022709625.1 Verrucomicrobiota bacterium | reverse complement strand
TGAATTCGTTGGAATTGTAAGGTTTCACCGGCATCCGCAAAGTGAATGAGATGACAAGGTGATCGGCAGAAAGAAGGAATGCTGTGGCCACATACGAAGAGATTAAACGGGAAGTCGAAAAAGACATCAAATCATGTCCAAAATCATGTTGGATAGCTGATGTGAAGGAACAATGTGGCCTTCCTGTCCGAAAGGCATGGAATCGAATTGGAAAAGGTAGAACCAATCCATGTCCCGCAGGCAAAATTAAACCCATTCGTGACGCGCTTAAAAAGCTCGGGATGATCTAAATTCGGCACCATTTTATCATATTCAAAAATCTCTATTAACAAACGGCAAAGTAAAAGGAGTAGAAACATGACTGAACAGAATGCACAAATGGCGGCCGCCAAGAAGTCTAGAAAATTCAATAGAGTTCTATCTGGCGTGATAGCAATTGGATGCATACTCTGGATTTCAGGTGCGACAACAAGTTGTGGTGATGCCAAAGCAACCGACAAAGGGGCCGCAACCAAGGCAAGCGGCGGGAAAGCAAACGGCCAACTTGTAGTAAAGGGCCTATATTTAGGCATGGATATTTCAGAAGTGCCTGCACTGTTGGAAAAAGCTTTAGAGGAATACGGAACAAAGTGCAAATTGTATGAACCCGGGGAAGGCCCTTATGATTGGATGCAGACAAAGTATGTAACCGCCGGGAAGGGAGACGGCCTAGATGAAATCGTTGCGACCCCGGATTCCGATGGCAAGGTTAATGCGCTAGAGTTTTCAGGTTTTTTGGTTAATGCCTTGTTTAAAGCGGGTGATATGAACCAACAGGAATATGCCGCGGCGTTTGCGAAAGCCTACGGAATTCCCGAGTGGAATATTACAGATGATTTGGATGGTGTTTACTATAAAAGTCCAGCGGGATGGATGGTGACAATTTCTCCAGATGGGATGAGCGGTCCAAAACGAACTCGTATTGTGACAATTACACCCAAGGTTGCAGTGGAAAAGGCATTTGACTGAAAAAGTGGAATATGTGCCCGCCAAGACTCACAAAGATGACTCTGGATGTATCAAATCGGGCTGTTTGCTTGTGTTGTCGCTGGTGGGCCTTTTGATTTCGCTGCTAATCTTGGGAAGCGGGATTGCGTTGGTAATTTCCGGTCTCATGGATTAGATGGGCGGAACTGATTCACCTGCGGCGCAAGGCCGCAGGGGTCTGAAGCCGACCCTGCCACCTTGCGTGGCAGGGGGCAAACTTGGGCTCCTGCCGGGCAAGCCGGCAGGGGGCCCGAACACAGCCAAACAGCCCGGCCCGCTCGGCGAGCGAGCCCTACCTTCGAGCCGAACAGCCTCCATGTCCGGACTCGGACATTGGAGATTGAATATTGGTTATTGGATATTGAGATCCCGCCTCACACGCCGTAGGTCGTGGAGGCGGTGGTGCCGCCGTGGCCGGTCCAGTTGACGTGGAAGAACTGGCCGCGGGGCCGGTCCACGCGCTCGAAGGTGTGGGCGCCGAAGTAGTCGCGCTGGGCCTGGAGCAGATTCGCGGGCAGGCGCGCGCAGCGGTAGGAATCGTAGTAGCCGAGCGCGGTGGAAATGGCGGGCAGGGGGATGCCGAGTTCGACGGCGGTCGCGACCGTGCGCCGCCAGGCGGCCTGCGCGTCGGCGGCGACCTTCCGGAAATACGGCGCGAGCAGCAGGTTCGCCAGTTGCGGTTCGGTGTCGAAGGCTTCCTTGATCTTGCCGAGGAACCGCGCGCGGATGATGCATCCGCCGCGCCAGAGCAGGGCGACGTTCCCGAAGTTGAGGTCCCACTGGTATTCGGCGGACGCCGCGCGCAGGAGCTGGTAGCCCTGGGCGTAGGAGCAGATCTTCGCGGCGTAGACGGCCTGCTCGAGATCGGCGAGGAACTGGGCTTTGTCGCCCGCGAACTTTCCGGCGGGGCCGGCGAGCACCCGGGACGCGGCGACGCGTTCGTCCTTGATGGCGGAGAGGCAGCGCGCGAAGACGGCCTCGGCGATCTGCGGGATGCCGACGCCGAGATCGAGGCCGGCCTGCGAGGTCCACTTGCCGGTGCCCTTCTGGCCGGCGGCGTCGAGAATGACGTCGACCATGGGCCGGCCGGTGACGTCGTCGGTCTTGGCGAGGACGTCGGCGGTGATTTCGACGAGGTAGGAATCGAGCGCGCCCTGGTTCCACTTCCGGAAGACGGCGGCCATTTCGGCGGGAGCCATCCCGAGGCCTTGGGCCATCAGGTGGTAGGCTTCGGCGATGAGCTGCATGTCGCCATATTCGATGCCGTTGTGGACCATCTTGACGAAGTGGCCGGCGCCATCGGGCCCGAGCCATTCGCAGCAGGGAACGCCGTCGACCTGGGCGGCGATGGCCTGGAAGATGGGTTTGAGGTGCGGCCAGGCTTCGGCATCGCCGCCGGGCATGATGGAGGGACCTTTGAGCGCGCCTTCCTCGCCGCCGGAGACGCCGGCGCCGACGTAGAGCAGGCCGCGCTTGGCGGCCATGTCGCGGCGGCGGACGGTGTCGGGATAGTGGCTGTTGCCGCCGTCGATCAGGATATCGCCGGGCTCGAGCAGCGGGCAGAGCTCGCCGATCAGGTCGTCCACGGCGCGGCCGGCGCGAACCATCATCATAATCTTGCGCGGGCGGGCGAGGGCGGCGACGAATTCCGGGATGGACCGGCAGCCGATCAGGTTCTTGCCTTTTCCGCGGCCGTTGACGAAGGCATCGACCTTGGCGACGGTGCGGTTGGTGCACGCGACGGTGAAGCCGCGGCTCTCCATGTTCAAGATGAGGTTTTCGCCCATGACGGCGAGGCCGACGACGCCGATGTCCGCTTGCGATTTCATTTCGAGGTCCTTTCCGGGATCGGGCGGGCCCCACCGCCTTGCGCGGTGGGGGAGCCAAACTTTGTCTCCCACGACGCAAGGTCGCGGGGGGACGAACTAAACCATTTGATCATATCGAACAGCCCTCTTCGCCGCAGCCGTAGCGCCAGACGTGGCCGGCGCGGGCGAGGAGTTCGTCGGCGGCGGCGGGGCCCCAGGTCTTGGGGGCGTAGGAATGGAGCGGCGAGACGGCCGGCGTTTTCGTCCAGCCGTCCAGCACGGGATCGAGCAGGGCCCAGGCGATTTCGATGCCGTCGCTGCGGGCGAAGAGCGAGGCGTCGCCCTTGAGCGCGTCGAGCAGCAGGCGTTCGTAGGCGTCGGGCAGGACGACGTCGGGGAAGGCGTCGCGGTAGCTGAAGTCCATGCGGGCGGAGCGCGATTCGGCGAGGGTGTCGGGCACCTTGGTTTCGAACCGCAGGTGGATGCCTTCCTCGGGCTGGATGCAGATGGAGAGCATGTTGGGGGTGAAGGACTGGTTGCGGGCGAGGCCGAACATGACGTCGGGCGGCGCCTGGAACTCGACGATGATCGAGCTGGTGCGGCTGGGCATGGCCTTGCCGGAGCGGAGGTAGAACGGGACGCCCTTCCAGCGCCAGTTGTCGATGCACAGCTTGAGCGCGGCGAAGGTGGGCGTCTGCGAATCGGGCGCGACGCGTTCGGCGGCGCGATAGCCGTCGTACTGGCCGCGGACGGTGTCCTCGAGGCGGATGGGGCGGATGTTGCCGAGGACCTTGGCCTTTTCGTTGCGAACGGCGTTGGCGTTGAGCGAAGCGGGCGGTTCCATGGCGACGAGCGACAGCAGTTGCAGCAGGTGGTTCTGGAACATGTCGCGCAGGACGCCGGCCTGGTCGTAGTAGCCGCCGCGGGTGCCGACGTCGACGTTTTCGGCGACGGTGATCTGGACGTTGGAGACGTAGCGCCGGTTCCAGACGGGCTCGAAGAGCGTGTTGGCGAACCGCAGGAACATGATGTTCTGGGCGGTTTCCTTCCCGAGGTAATGGTCGATGCGGTAGACCTGGTGCTCGCGGAACGAGGCGTGGACGCGGTGGTTGAGGGCTTCGGCGGAGGACAGGTCGTGGCCGAAGGGCTTTTCGATGACGACGCGGCGCCAGCCTTCGGTTTCGGCGGCCATGCCGGCGGCGGCGAGCGCGTCGCAGGCCGGGCCGTAATGCTCGGGCGCGGTGGCGAGATAGTAGAGGCGGTTGGCGGGCTTGCCTTCGATCTCGCGCAGGCGCGCGTCCACCTGGGGGAAATCGGCGGGCACTTCGAGGTCGCCGCGGACATAGTGCAGGCGGCTGGCGAAATCGGTCCAGACCTTTTCGTCGAAGGTGCCGCCGAATTTCTTCACGCCGTCGAGCACGTGCTCGCGGAAATAGTCGGTGGACCAGTCGCGGCGGGCGACGCCGACGATGCGGGTGCGGTCCCACAGGCGGCCCTTCTTGCGGTTGCGGTAGAGGGCGGGAATGAGCTTGCGGTGCGTCAGGTCGCCGGTGGCGCCGAAGATGACCAGGGCGCAGGGGTCCGCCGCGCGGGGGATGAGGTACGGTTCCCCCGGCGGGAGGCTGGTGTGCAGCCGGATCCCGCTCTCAGCCATGGTCGTACACGCTCAGGCTCTTGACGTTGACGAACTCGCGCAGCCCCTGGTGCGACAGTTCGCGGCCGAGGCCGCTCTGCTTGATGCCGCCGAACGGCAGGCGCGGGTCGGACTTCACGATGCTGTTGACGAAGACGGCGCCCGCCTCGAGGCGGCGCGCCACCCGCTCGCCGCGGTCGGGGTCGACGGTCCAGACGCTCGCGCCGAGGCCGAAGGGGGTGTCGTTGGCCACGGCGATCGCCTCCGCCTCGTTTCGCACCACGAGCACCGGCGCCACCGGCCCGAAGA
>JAKLIL010000174.1 GCA_022709625.1 Verrucomicrobiota bacterium | reverse complement strand
GCTGGGCGGATGGGTGCGTAATGATTCCCGAGGTGTGCTGATCCGCATTGTCGGGCCAGAGGCGCAGATCGCACTATTTGTGGAGCGGGTGAAGCGTGAAGCACCGGCGGCGGCGCGGGTGGAGAAAATCACCGTCCTTCGCCAGGGCGAGACCAACCACGCCGAGCCGTTCCGCATCCTCGCCAGCGAGGAGGGTACGGCGGGCGATGCCGGGGTGATGGCCGACCTGGCCACCTGCCCGGATTGCCTGCGCGAGGTGCTTGATCCGGCCAACCGGCGCTACCGCTATCCGTTCACCAACTGCACGCATTGCGGGCCGCGCTTCAGCATTATCGAACGCCTGCCCTACGACCGGGCCAACACCACGATGCGCGGCTTCCCGATGTGTCCGGCGTGCGCGGCGGAATACCGCGACCCGCGCAACCGCCGCTTCCACGCGCAGCCCAACGCCTGTCCGGTTTGCGGTCCCCAGCTCCTGTGGGCTTCGGCCGACGGCCGCGCGCTGGCCATGCGCCACGACGCGCTGCTGGCGGCCGCGGAAGAGTTGCGCGGTGGGCGCATTGTGGCAGTCAAAGGGCTCGGCGGCTTCCATCTGATGGTGGACGCGCGCGACGGCGCGGCGGTGGACCGCCTGCGCCAGCGCAAGAAGCGCGACGAAAAACCTTTCGCGGTGCTGTTCCCGACCTTGAAGGCCCTCGCGGAGGAATGCGAATTGTCCGGGGCCGAGATGAAGTGGCTGAAGTCGGCGGCGGCGCCGATCGTGCTTTTGCGGCGACGGGCCGGCGCGGGCGTTCTCGCCCCGGAAGTGGCGCCGGGGCTGCCGTGGGCCGGCGCGATGCTGCCGTATACGCCGCTGCACCATTTGCTCATGCACCTATTGGGATTTCCCGTGGTGGCGACCAGCGGCAACCTGACCGACGAGCCGATTTGCACGGAATTTGATGACGCCCTGGCGCGGCTGGGCGGTATCGCGGACTTTTTCCTGACGCACGACCGGCCCATCGCGCGGCCCATGGACGATTCGGTGATGTCCGTCTGCGGCGGGGAACCGCTGATGCTGCGGCGCGGCCGGGGGTTGGCGCCCTATTCGCTGCCGCTGCCGGGCGCGCCGGACGGCCTCGTGGCGGCCGGGGCGCAAATGAAAGGCGCGGTGGCCGTGACGGCCGGCGGCAACGCGGTCATGAGTCCGCATATCGGCGACCTCGACCACGAGGGCGCCGCGCGCCTGTGGGAACGCGCGGTGGCGGATTTGGCCGGACTGCACGGCCTGCAACCCGTCGCTGCGGCGACGGATTTGCATCCGGAGTACGCCTCCACGCGTGGCGCGGCGGCGTTGGGCGTACCCGTCGAATCCGTGCAGCACCACCATGCGCACGTCGCCGCCTGCATGGCGGAGAACGGCTTGGCCGGGCCGGTGCTGGGCATCGCGTGGGACGGTACCGGTCTCGGAACGGACGGCACGATCTGGGGCAGCGAATTCCTGGTCTGCACCCGCGCGGAATTCCGGCGGGTCGCTTGGTTGCGGCCGTTTCCGCTCGCGGGTGGCGACGCGGCGGCGCGGGAACCGCGCCGTTCCGCGCTGGGCGTGCTGCGGGAAATGAAGTCCAGCCATCCGCCGCCGGGTTTTTCGGAGTCGGAACTGGGAATTGTGGACGGCATGTTGCGGGCCGGGGTGAACGTGGTCCGCACCAGCAGCGCGGGGAGGTTGTTCGACGCCGTTGCTTCATTATTGGGCGTGTGCCAAACCATGAGCCACGAGGGGCAGGCCGCCATGCGGCTGGAGGCGCTGGCGGGCGAGGCGCCGGCGGAGCCGTATGCGTTCCGTCTGGACGGGGCGGTCGTGGACTGGGCACCGATGATCGCAGCCATTCTGCGGGGAAACGAGCCGCCGGAAACGGCGGCGGCTAGGTTCCACGTCACGCTGGTGGAAATGATGGTAGCCGTTGCGCAGAAAGAGGGATTGCGGGACGTCTGCCTCTCGGGCGGCTGCTTCCAGAATCGGCGGCTGCTGGCGGGCGCCCTGCACCGGCTCAAGGAGGCCGGATTCGCGGCGTGGCACCACCGCGACATTCCGCCCAACGACGCCGGGATTTGCCTGGGCCAGGCGGCGGTCGCGGTGGCGCGGCGGGCAAAAGCCAAGTCCTAGCGCGGGCGGCGAGGCATTTGTTTTTGCTTGTCGGAGCGGATGGCGGGGAGGATGCTCGTCCGCATGGAAACAGCGTTGACGATCATGGGCTGGGTGGCCATCGCCATTTTGGCGTGGTTTGTCTTTTCGTTTTTCCGCAATTTCGTGCGCGACCGGCAAAAGCCGGGAGCGCGCACGGACAAGGTGGGGAAAGAAATGTACTAGGCCGCGTGGCGGCCGCCGGTCCCTACCAACCGCCGGTCTCCAGCAGGGAGGGCTCGTCCACTTCGCTGCCGGTTTCGCCAAGCTGCGTGTAGACGCGGAAGGTCGTGCCGTCGGATCCAATGTGGATGGCGCCGTCGGTGTCGGTGGAAACGTTCATGGCCTCGGGGAGGGCGTCTTCGGCGGCGCGGCGGGCCAGGCCGTGGATTTTGCGGGCTTCCTTGTAGAGGAAGGGTTCGACGGGCCGGGGATTGCCGAATTCGAAGACGACGGCGTTGGCACCGGTGGCCTTGAGAAGGTTGCCGGTGACGTCGGCGATGCGCTGCGGCATGTCGTCGGGGATGCCAACCTTGATGGTTTCGATGCCGGCGGTGCCGTGGTGGGGCGCAACGACGACCTGGGCCTTGAGTTTGTCGCCGGGCGTGCCGGCGAGGAACGCCTGCTGCTGCTCGAAGTTGAGGTCGGAGAGGACCAGCATGGAGAAATCGCCGAATTGGACGCGGATGGATAGCGGGTTTATGCCCTCGGGGTCGGCGGGGCCGACGGCTTCGACCAGGATGGGCTTGCCTTTGTATTCGGATTGGTAGATGACGTCGCCGGCGGTGATCGCCTTGGGCTCGACGGCGGAACCGGAAATGCGATGCTTCCAATGTCTGGGCGAGCGCTCCTCCAGCAGGGCGGCAAGCGGCTCCTTCTGGAGGAGCGGCGCGACGGAGGCGGGACAGAAGAAGTGGTCGACGTCGATGCCCATGAACACGGTGTAGAGGCCGGCGCTGCGTTCGGGGGCGGGCGCAGTGACGACGAGGTCGTCGAGGCGGGTGATTTGCTTGGCGTAGATCTGGGGCAGGATGGTGCGTTCGGCGTCGATGCGCGTGGCGGGGTTGGTGACGAGCATGCCGGTGTCGATCAGGATGGCGTGCCGGTCGGGCGTATCCACGAAGATGGAAGAGGCGTAACCGACGGACAGGACGGAAACCGCGAGCTGGCCGGGCGGGCGCATGCGGTCCTTTTCCATCTGGCGGGCCCAGCCGATGCCGGCGAGGAGCAGCGCCGCAAGGGCGCCAAAGAGGATCCGGCGGGAGAGGGCGGCGTTGCGCCAGGCGGGGCGGACGAGGCGGAACCACAGCGGACGCCAGTAGGCGAAGATCGCCACCGCGCAGAAATAGACGAAGAGGTCGAAGACCGTGGGCTTGATCATGAACGGATAAGTGAACCACCGCGAAAAGTAGTGGCCGATCAGGAGGAAGCCGATCGAAAAGACCCAGTTGGCGGCGCTGAGGAAGAGGGCGAGGTAGATGCCGATGCCGGGGACCAGGCCAATGAGGCCGGCGAGCATGGAGAGCTGCAGCACGACGCCGACGAGCGGGATGGCGATGAGGTTGGCGTAGGCGCCGGCCACGGGCCAGCGGTAGAAATAGAACGGGGAGAGGGGCAGCATCATGCCGATCTGCATGCCGAATTGCGCGGCGAAAAAGCCGGCGATGCCGGGCGGCAGATTGGCCAAGCCGTAGTCGCGCAGCGGCCTGAAGCCGATCCGGGTCAGGAATCGGGACAGGGCGAAGAGCCCCGCGCCCAGCACGGCGTAGGCGATCCAGAAGCGCCAGGTGACGGCGAGAAACCAGTGGCCGGCAAAAGCCCAGGTAAGCACCGAGACCAAGATGACCAGCACGGCGAAGTCGTTGCCCTTGAGCCGCTTGAACAGGTCGAAGAACGGCTGCGTCAGGATGGCCAGCGAGAGGATGGCGCCGAAGGAAAGCGTGAAGGAGGGATCGATGGCCATGGCCGGGTTCTGCAGGAGAATGATGAACGCCGCGACGGGCACGCCGAGCAGCGCGGAGGAGCGCACGCTCTCGCCCATGTAGCCCCACGTGAGGAGGAAGAGGGAGTTCATGATGACCGCGCGCAGGGTGGAAGGCCGCGCGCCCGTAATGATGGCGAAGACCACGAGGGCAAAGATGATGAAGGGCACGTAGACCTTCTTGGATACCTTCATCATGATGAAGATGCCCATGAACATCACGGTGATGATGGTCACGTGCAGTCCCGAGACGGCGAGCACGTGGTTGATGCCCGAGTAGCGGAATTCGTCGGCGATCAGCCGGTTGGTGTGCTTGCCCAGCGGGATGAGCGGGGGGACGGGCGCGGTCTTGTAGACGTCGTTGGCCATGGACACGGTGTTTTGCATGCCGTAGCGCAGACCAAGGGTTAGCGCGCCGTGGAAAGCGGAATTGGGCTGGGGCGTGGTCTGCTTGATCACGCGCACCATCTCGTCGCGGAGATAGAGGGAAAACTCGACGAGGGCGTTGCCCTTGCGCGGCTCCTGGGCGCCCTGCGGGACGACGATCTGGATGGGGGCGGGCTCGCCGGGGACGACGCGCAGGCGCATCTGGCCGCCGATGTTGTAGTTCCGCAGGTAGTTGGCCTGGTCGAAGGAACCCTGGTTGGCGGC
>JAKLIL010000173.1 GCA_022709625.1 Verrucomicrobiota bacterium | reverse complement strand
TACCGTGCCGACGGCGTGGATTTCGGCGCGCGGGGCCAGGTCCGCCAGCATCCGCGCGGTTTCCAGCACCACGAAAGCGCCGGCTCGGTCGTCGAAGGCGCGGCCCGCCAGCCGGCGATTCGGGAGTTCCAGTACGCCTTGGTCGATCACCATCGGATCGCCCACGGACACGCGCTTCTCGGCTTCTTTCTTGTTTTTGGCGCCGATATCGACCCACAGATCGGTCAACGGCGTGACGCGGTTGCGATCGTCGGGCTTCTGGAGATGGACGGGCATCTTGCCGATGACCCCCGGGACGATGCCGGCGGCCGTGCGGATCGATACGCGCTGGCCCTGCGGGATCTGCGGGTCCCAGCCGCCGATCGGCGCAACCCAGAGGTACCCGTTGGCATCGACGAGGGTCACGATGAATCCGATTTCGTCGTAGTGGCCCGCCAGCATCACGCGCGGCGCGCCGCCGGCATTCAGCACGACGTCGGTGTTGCCGTGCACGTCGGAGCGCACGTCGGCGGCGAAGGATTCGGCCTCCCGGCGGAAGACGCGGACGGCATCCCGCTCGTACCCGGAAGGCGAGATGGCCGCCATGAGCCGGTACAGGAATTCTAGACTGCGCTTTTTCATGGATTCAATCGTTCTCCGTCGGGCCGGGCGGCGCCGTTAATCGGCACGCGTTGCCAAATTGGGATTCAACAGTTTGGCCGGCGGCGGCGCGATGGCCTGCATCGGGCGCTCGGCCGGAGCGCGGCGCGCTGCGACCGGCGGAGGCGGTGGCACGGGCACCGCCGGGGCGGGCGGCGGCACGGCGGCCGGAGCCGCCGCGGACAACCCCGGCGCAACCGCAACCGAGGCTACTGCAGGCTGGACAGCGGCGGGAACCCGCGGCATGGCCTTGGGCGGCGGCGCGGCCGTCTGGATCGGTTTTTGGATCAACGGCGCGCCGAGCTGGAGCTTGGCCTGGCGCACCAACGCGCCGTATTTCAGGATTCCCTGGGCAATGCCCAAAGCCAGCGTTTCGCGATACGAGGGCATGGCGAGTTTCTGGGCCTCCTGCGCGTTCGAAAGGAAGCCGCATTCCACCAAGGCCGCCGGCATGGCGGATTTGCGCAGCACGACAAACCGGGCGCGCTTCAAGCCGCGATCTTCGGCCCGGGTGATCCGGACCACTTCGCGCTGGATCTGGTAGCCCAGAATCGTGTTGGAATGGTTGAATCGGTTGTTCGGTACGGCGGGATGTTTGACGATCAGGGAGGCAAGGCTTGTGGGTGGGTAGTTTTCCGCCGCCGTCACGAAGGTTTCGACCCCCTTGACGGAACGCGAGGCCGCCGAATTCAAGTGGATGCTCACGAAAACGTCGCCCCCGGCGCGGGCGGCCAGATAAGTACGGTCTTCCAATTCCCAAAAACGGTCGCTGTCGCGGATCATCACGACCCGTTGGCCCGCGGCTTCCAGGTGTTTCTTCGTGCGCAGGGCGATATCCAAGGTTAAATCCTTTTCCCGCAGGGCGCCGCGGGTTGCGCCGGGGTCCTTGCCGCCGTGGCCAGCATCCAAAACGATCGTGCGCGCCAACCGGCCGCCAAGATAGGCAGCCGGCCGCACCAGAGGATCGACGGCGAACTGGGCATCGGCATCGCTGAGCGACCACTGCCCGCCGGCCTTGACGATCGGCGCATGCAGCCACACCAGACCACCATTGATCGTGGCCATCCGGGCATCCGCCGCGAATTGGAGGCTGGTGTACTGTCCGCGGATCAGCAGCGCCTTGCCGCCCGGCAGAACGAGGGGCAGGCCGTACATGGCCGCCAAGTCCTTCAGCGCAATGTAGCTGCGGCCGGCATACCGGACGGTGCGCAATTGGCGGACCTGGGCCGGGGCCAACGTCGGCAAGGCGATACACACGCCCAGCGCGAAGAACAACACCCGCCCAATGAAACGATTCAAACGCATTGGGGGGCAACTATACGAACCCGCCGGGGCAAAGGCAATCTTTCCATGCCTTGCGGGCCGGCCAAGATTCACGCCGTGCCGCGCCGCGCATTTTCTTGCGCACCATCCGCCGAATCCATATGGTTTGACCATGAACAAGTACTTGCGCCTATTGCCCGTTGTTGCCGGTCTGTCCCTGGCCGGAGCCGGCTGCGTCGCCGTGCCGGCAACCGAGGCCCTGCCCCCACCCGCTTCCCAAGCCGACATGGGTTACCTGCGCGAAGAACTACGGCGTCTGAATGCCCGGCTCGACGCCTCCGAAGCCGAACTGGGCCGGGTGCAGGAAGACATCGTGGCGGCGCGCTCGGGCCAGCCGGACATGGCCTCCGCGACGCAGGTCGCTTCCATGCAGACCCAACTGGACGACCTCCAGCGGCAAATTCGGGCTCTCGACTCCGCGCGGGTTCAGGACAAGAAAGAGATCTACGACGACATTTCGAAAAAAATTGCGACACTGCTGAAATCCGCGCCGGCGTCTTCCGGCGCCTCGCGAGCGGCGAAACCCCGTTCCGGTTCCCAGACCGGCATCGAACACGTGGTCCAGCCCGGCGAAACCCTGTCCAAGATCGCCGTGGCCTACGGCAAAAAGATGCAAGCCCTGATGGAAGAAAACGGGCTCAAGAACGCCGACAGCATTTACGTCGGCCAGAAGCTGTTCATCCCCGACTGATTCCGGCATCCGCACCGCGGGTGCTCCGACCCGGCGGCGGCGGGAGGCGATTGGCCACGATCCGGTCCGCTGCCGCGTCAACGCGGGCAGATTTGGCGGAAGGCGACGGGCAAGGCGTTGGCGATATCGCCGGCTTTCATGGCCGCGTGGGTTTTCCGCAAGGCCGCGACGTCGCCGGCGGTTCCATGCAGCCAGACGGCGGCGCAGGCCGCATCAAACGGCGGCAATTGTTGCGCCAGCAGGCCCGCCAGCAGGCCGGCCAGTACGTCGCCGGCCCCGCCGCAGGCCATGCCGGGATTGCCGTTGAGGTTGAGCCAGGTCGCCTGGCCGGTCTTGGCCACGAGAGTTCCGGCTCCCTTCAGTACCACGATTGCGCCGGTGCGTTCGGCGGCTTCGCGGGCGCTCGCCAGCCGGTCGGCTTGGATTTCGGCGGCTGATTTACCGAGGAGCAAACCGAGTTCCCCCGGATGGGGCGTCAACACGACGGGCTGGGGACATTGACGCACGGCCTCCGGTTTGCCGGCCAGCACGGCGATGGCATCGGCATCCAATACCAGCGGACAGGGCGTTTCGTGCAGCAATCGCGCCACCAGACGCCTGGCTTCCGGATCGCGCCCCAGGCCCGGGCCGGCCAACACGGCATTCATTCCTTCCACGGAAACGTCGGCGGAAAGCTCGGAACCAAGGATGGCTTCCGGCGAGCGAATCGCGATCGCCGCGACGGCGGTCGGCGAAGCGGCGACATGGACGAGTCCGGCGCCGGAACGCAACGCCCCTTCCGTTGCCAGCACGATGGCCCCGGGGTATTGAGCCGCGCCACCCAGCAACAGCGCGCAACCGTAGTTCCCCTTATGCGAGTCGCGCCGGCGCCGGGGCAGAACGCGCACGACATCTTCCTCGGAAATCCAATGCAATTCGGGCCGCGCGTCGAGAATGGCATCCGCAAATTCCGCTGGCAAGCCAATCGGCACCGACCACAGCGAACCGAGCCATTCCTGAGCGGCCGGCGCCGCCATGCCGGCCTTGGGGTATCCCATGGTCACCGTGTAATCCGCACGCACCGCGATGTCCGCCACGGTTCCGGTATCGGCCGCCATGCCCGACGGCAGGTCGGCGGCCACGACAAGGCTGCCGCGGCCACGTGATTGCAGATATTCGATGGCGTGGCGCACCATGCCGGTCGGCGCACCCCGGGCACCCGTCCCCAGCAAGGCGTCCACCAGAATCGGCGGGGCCGCCACGTCGGCGGCCGCTTCCTCCCAAGCTTCGGCGGACGCCATTTCGCGCGCGGGGATCGCGGCGGCGATCGTCCGCTCGTAGAAATACCGGGCCGGCCCTGCCAGCTTGTCCGCCGTACCGGCCAGCCAGACCTCGGGAGACAGGCCGTGATCGGCCAAAACGCATGCGGCGGCAAAGGCGTCGCCGCCGTTGTTGCCGGGCCCGGCGAGAAGGCGCACGGCGCCATCGGGACAATCCAGATACAAGGCCATGGAACGCACGGCGTGCGCCAGCCCGGCGCCGGCCCGCTCCATCATCGTTTGGGCGAGCCGGGGTGCGCGCAGAATGGCCCGGCCCTCGCCTTCCCGCATGCCCTGGGCCGTAACGAACTTCATCGGGCCATCAAGTCCTTCATTTCGCGCACGGCGCGCACCATGCCCACCATGACGGCGCGCGCCACGATGCTGTGGCCGATGTTCAGCGTGTCGAGATGCGGCACGTGTTCCAGAAAGCCCGGCAGATTGTCGTAGTTCAGGCCGTGGCCGGCATTGATCTGCAGGCCGCGTTGGTGGCCGTATTTGGCCGCGGCCTCGATGCGCAACAGTTCTGCTTCGCGGGCTTGGTCCTGCAGGTTGCAGTACTGGCCCGTATGCAGTTCGACGACCGGGGCGCCCAACCGCGCGGCGGCGTCGAGTTGGCGGATGGACGGTTCAATGAACAAACTGACGCGGATACCGGCCGCCTGCAAGGTCGCCACGGTCGGGTTCAAGGCGTCGAACTGGCCGGCCGCGTCGAGCCCCCCCTCCGTGGTCAGTTCCTGCCGGCGTTCGGGCACAAGGCAGACTTCCGCGGGTTGCGCGGCGATGGCGATCGCGACAATTTCCGGCGCGTTGGCCATTTCGAGGTTGAGGGGAATCGGCAACGCCTGGCGGAGGGCGTACAGATCGGCATCCTGGATATGGCGACGGTCTTCG
>JAKLIL010000172.1 GCA_022709625.1 Verrucomicrobiota bacterium | reverse complement strand
AGCGCGCGCAGGGATTCGGCGTGCGCCCGGCGAGGTATTCCGCCCGGAAATAATCGAGGACTTCCCGCCGATAGGCGTCGGCAAGCGGAATTACGCGGTGTTCGATGCCCAGGCGCACCGCCATGGCCTTGGCCCGTTCCAATTCGCGGGCTTCGCCCGGACCAAAGCAGCCCGCGCGCCCCTGGTCGGGAATCGGCAGGCTGCCATCCCAGATGCTCATGGTCACGCCGACCACCCGCCAACCGTCGCGCTGCAGCAGCCAGGCGGCAACGCTCGAATCCACGCCGCCGCTCATGCCAACCGCCACGCTGCCTTGCCGGGTGCCCATGAAACTACCTTAACCACGTCTTTTCCCCGGGCGCCATCCCGATATTGTGATTCCGGCGCACTACGGCGCCTTGCGCAGCCAGAATGGCCGTTTTGCCAGACCCACTAGGCGGTCCCCTACCCCGGCCGCGCGCGCGCCGCCAATTCTCTGGTTGTCGCCCTGCGGGCCTTTTCGTATGTTTTGCCCATCGCCCATGCCGACATCCCGCGACAACTTCGATGCCTTGTGCAGCATTCTGGCCGGACTGGCCGATGCAACCGCGGCTTTTCTGGGGGTCATGCTGGCCGTCTGGATCCGCTTCGATTCCGGACTGGTCCCGCTGTTCAACGAAATCCTGCCCCCGCGCTTCATGTACGTGGCGGCGGCGGCGGCGCTGGCCCCGTTGCTGACGTTGATCTTCCGGCAAATCGGCTTGTACGTCCGTCCCCAACTCGGGCCCTTCGGCGACAAACTGCCCCGCATCGTACGCGGCGTGGCCCTGACCCTGCTCTCGGCCTTGGCGCTCTCGTTCGTCGTGCGCGTCGCCAGTTGGCCGCCCTACTCCCGAACCGCGGCGCTGATGGCGTTCTTCACCGTCCTGGCCACGGTGCTGGTCGAGCGGTTCGCCCTCTTCCGCATCGAACTGCACTGGGCGCGCCGGTCGGCGCCGATCCGGCGGGTGCTGATCATCGGGGTGGACGATCTCGCCGCGCGCCTGCGCCGCGCCCTCGAGCGCGAACCGCGGCTGCGTTCCCGCCTCGCCGGCTATTTGCTGCCGGTCGAACCCGGCGGCCGCGAGGTCACGCTGTCCTCCGCCATTGTTCCCAAACTCGTCAAAGGCCACATCGGCGAGCTGGAGAAAATCGTGGCCGACGAGCAGATCGACGAAGTGATCCTGGCCGATCCCGGCATCGCCCGCCCGCGCCTCACGGAAATCCTGTTCCACTGCGAACGGAATTTAATCCCCTTCCGCATGGTGCCCGACCTCTACGGCGTGCTGACGTCCCGCGTGAACGTCAACCACGTGGCCGACATCCCGCTCATCGGCATGGCGTCTTGGCCGCTCGACGCCTTCTGGAACCGCGTCCTGAAGCGGCTCGAAGACATCGTCGGCGCGCTGGTCGGCCTGCTGTTGTCCGCGCCCCTGATTCTGGCCGCGGCGCCCCTGGTCAAGTGCGGTTCGCCCGGGCCGGTGTTCTTCCGGCAGCCGCGCTGCGGCATCAACGGCAAGATCTTCACGATGTTCAAGCTGCGCACAATGACGGCCGACGCCGAAAGCGAAACCGGCCCCGTCTGGGCCACGCCCAACGATCCCCGCCGCACGCGCATCGGCCGCTTCCTCCGCCGCTGGAACCTCGACGAACTGCCGCAATTCTGGAACGTGCTCAAGGGCGACATGTCCCTCGTGGGCCCCCGCCCCGAGCGGCCCCATTTCGTCGAACAGTTCAAGGACGGCATCGGCCACTACATGACGCGCCACGTGTCCCGGCCCGGCATGACCGGCTGGGCGCAGGTCAACGGGCTGCGGGGCGACACGTCCATCCGGGACCGCGTCCAGCACGACCTGTACTATCTGGAAAACTGGTCGCTGGCGTTCGACCTCAAGATTCTCCTGCAAACCTTCTTCAACCGCCAGAACGCCTATTGAACCGATTTTCTCCATGACCGCCGCACCCCTGAAAACATGCGTCCTGATTCCCGCCTACCGGGAGGAAGCCCATATCGCGCCCGTCGTGCGCGAAGCCCGCGACTATTGTCCCGACGTGGTCGTGATCGACGACGGCTCCCCCGACGACACGGCCAAGGTCGCGGCCGAAGCCGGCGCCGTCGTGCTCGCGCACGTCCGCAACCAGGGCAAAGGCGCCGCCCTGCAAACCGGCTTCGACTTCGCCCGCCAAAACGGCTTCGATCTGGCCGTCACCCTGGATGCCGACGGCCAGCACGCCCCCGCCGACATCCCCGCCTTCCGCAAGGCCTACGAGCGCACCCGCAGTCCCGTCATCGTCGGCAACCGCATGGGCAACGTCGCCGACATGCCGTGGATCCGCCGCCTCGTCAACCGGTTCATGTCCTACATGCTCTCCCGCGTCATGGGCCAATACGTCCCCGACACCCAGTGCGGCTACCGCCTCTACCATCGTTCCGCTTTCCCCGACCAGCTCTACGATCCCCATTCCCACCGGTTCGCGGCCGAATCCGAAATCCTGCTGCGTCTCTCTCTCCAAGGCCGGAAAATCGGCGCCGTACCCATCCAAACCATCTACGGCAACGAAAAAAGCAAGGTGCGGCCGTTGGCCGACACCCTCCGGTTCATTGTCATGCTCCGCCGTTTCCGCAAAATCAAAAAGGAACATCTCGCCGCATGAACGCTCTTCGCGCCGCCCTCGTCCTCGCCTGCCTGATCCATGTTTCCGGGTCGGTTTTCGCCGCGCCGCCCGGCCCGGATGCCGTCATCGTCGAACGCGCCACCGCCGAAAGTGCCGTGCCCGTGCACCACAAGAGCACCGGCGAGAAGATCGCGGAACAGCTGCGGGCCAAGGGCGTTTCCGAAAACGCCACCATCGTGGCGATCTCCACGCTGCCCATCGTCGAATTGCGCGGGGCCATCCCCGTCGGCCACGTGTTGCTGCCGGACACCGACAAATCCGCCCGCCTGGGACGCGACGACTGGGCACGGGCCGCCCGGATCTTTTTCTACGCCGTCCTCGGCAACATGCTGCCGGTGCCCTTCATTCTCCTGCTGCTGGGACCGGTTTCCAACCTGTGCATGCACGTGCCGATCGGCAAGACATTCTTCGAGTGGCTCTTCGCCCGCACGCGCCGCAAAACCGCCGACATCGAAAAATACGAATTCTGGGGCCTGGCCATTTTCGTCGCCATTCCGTTGCCCGCTACTGGCGCGTGGACCGGCGCCATGGCCGGCTGGCTGCTCGGCCTCAATTTCTTCCGCAGTTTGCTGTCCATCTTTTTCGGCGTGCTGGGCGCGGGCGCCATCATGACCGCCCTCTCGCTCATGGGCTGGCTCGGCGCCGCCATCGCCGGCGTGGTTCTGGCGCTGTTCTTCGGCGGCATTGTCCTCCAAGCCGTCCGGAGGTCCAACCATTGACAACGCCCCGGACGCCGGGGCAACGAGAAAGGATGAGTTTGCCATGAAAACCGCCATTGTTGCGTGGGTGCTGGCCGTGCTGTGCGCCGCCGGGGCCCGCGCCGAATGGGTCCAGCTGGAGAAAGTCACCCTGCGATCCGATCCGTCCAACGACGGCGACAGTTTCCACGTCACGGCCCAAGGCAAACCCTGCTACTTGCGGCTGTATTTCGTGGATGCCCCCGAAACGCAGGCGCGGCTGCAGGCGCGCATCGCGGAGCAAGCGCAGGTCTTCGGCATCCAGCCCAACCACGTCGCGAAGGCGGGCAAGGCGGCCGCGGATTTCACCCGCCGGCGCCTGAACAAGCCGTTCACCGTGTGGACGGAATGGGCCGATGCGCAAGGCGACAGCGGCGAACCGCGTTTCTTCGCCTTCGTGACGGATTCCGAAGGCAAGGATCTGGGCCAGGAACTCGTCGCCAACGGCCTGGCCCGCGTGTACGGCGCCCAGGCGGATCATCCCGCAGGGCCCAGCCGCACCGACCAATGGCGCATTCTCGAACAGCGGATCCAAGCCGCCAAATCGCTGCAGCTCGGCGTCTGGGACCCGAAACTGCGCTAGGGTGCGGCGCCGGGCCGTTCCGATGAAACACGCCCATTCGCGCAAGGCCGAATTCGCTTTCCGCTGGCCGGCCGCGCCGCTGAACGTGGTGCTGGTCAGCCCTGAAATCCCCCCCAACACCGGCAACATCGCCCGGCTGTGCGCCGCCACCGGCAGCCGCCTCCATCTCGTGGAGCCGCTGGGCTTCCAAATCACCGATGCGCAGCTCCGCCGCGCCGGCCTCGACTACTGGGACGCCGTGGACGTGCGCGTCCACCCCTCCTGGCCCGCCTGTCTCGAGGCGCTGCGGCCGGATCGCTTCTTCCTGTTCAGCACGGGCAGTGCCCGGCCCTACACCGCGGTCGCCTATCGTCCCGGCGACGCCCTCGTCTTCGGGTGCGAAACCCGGGGATTGCCCGAGGCCCTGCTGGCGGCCCATCCCGCGGCCATCCTCGGCATTCCCATCCAGACCCAGCACGTGCGGTCCCTGAACCTTTCCAGCGCGGTGGCCGTCGTCGTCTACGAAGCCCTGCGCCAACTCGACGCCCGCATTTGATTCCGCCGTTTTGTGGGGTAGAGTACGGACCCACAACCAATCTGGAGCATCCCGATGGCCGAATCCACCCCGACCCCCACCGACGCCAATCTGATGGCGCGGGCGCTGCCGATGGCCGAAATGGTCGCGACCCAGCCCGGCGCCGTCGTGAGCCGCACCCTCGTGTCCAAGAAAGCCGGCACCGTCACCCTGTTCGCGTTCGACCAAGGCCAAGGGCTCAGCACCCATTCCGCGCCGTACGACGCCTTGGCCATGATTCTCGAAGGCGCGGTCGAAATCACGATCGACGGCAAGGATCT
>JAKLIL010000171.1 GCA_022709625.1 Verrucomicrobiota bacterium | reverse complement strand
CAAGATTTGCAAGCTCAACGTCGACGAAGCCCCCGAGATGGCCGCCCACTACGGCGTCCAGAGCATCCCGACCCTGGTCGTGCTCAAGAACGGCGAACCCGTCAAGCAGTTCGTCGGCGTCCAGCAAGCCTCCACGCTGGTTGCGGCCCTCGAAGCCGCCAAGTAGCCGGCCGCCGGCCCGCCTTTTCCATGGCGTGGAAAAACCGGCGGCGGGTTTTCCATGGCGTGGAAAACCGGAGTCGCCGGCGGGCCCGCGGGGCGGGAGCAACGGGGCCTAGCGGCCCTTGGCGGACTTCAGCAGGGTCTGCAGGTCTTCCATTTCGGCCTGCAGGTCTTCCTCGTGCTCGACCTCGTCCTGCAGGATCTGCAGGACGACGTTGTAGGTGACGGGATCCTTGTTCAGCGTGTAGTTGAGCAGCTTCTTGTAGGTCATGATGGCGCACTGCTCGCCCTTGATGTTCTGGGCGAGGATGGCCTTGACGAACGGATCCGCCGGCGCGTCGTAGCCGCAGTTGGTCAGCTTGTACCACTCCTTCGGCTCGGTGACGGGCGTGCCGCCGAGCTGGATGATGCGCATGGCCAGCATGTCCGCATGCCGCAGTTCATCGGCCGAGTGCTGGATCAGCTCCGCGATGACGGCTTCCTTCATCGGCCCCTTCACGACCTTGGCGCCGATCCAGTACTGGTAGTACGCCAGCCATTCGTCCGAAAACGCCTTGTTCAGCACCCCGATGAGTTTCTTGACGTCCATATCGACGATCGCAATTCCCTTGGTTCCCATGGCTGTCCTTCCTTTCTGGCTTGTCGGTTCCGCTCGCGTCCGGAACGGCCGGACGAAATACGCTGTTTTTCGCTCGGTTTCCACCCTATGCCCGCGATGCGGCCGTGTCAATGCCGGGCATCCGCCGGCGCGCCGCCGCCGGAAAAAACGTTGCGCTTTTCGCATTTTGAGCATATGTTCATTTCAAAACCAACCCCAACGGAGAAAACGAACCATGGAAATCCAATCCGACCCGGTCGCCGGCAACCGCGCCACCGCATGGAAATTCGCCGCCCTCGGCGCGCTCGGCGGCTTTGCCGCCGCTCTGCTACTGGCCGTGGTCCTGATGAAGCCCCTCATGCTGGTCACCCACCCCAGCCCGTATAACGTCGAGGAAACCTGCCAACGCCTCAAGGCCGCCATCGAAGCCAACGGCTGGCGCTGTCCGGCCATCCGCGACATGAACGCCGCCATCGCAAAGGAAGGCCTCGCCTTGGCTCAGCCCGTCCGCATCGTGGAACTCTGCAAGGCGGACTACGCCTGCGACGTGCTCGGCACCGATCCTGAAGTGTCCACGTTGATGCCTTGCGCTTTCGGCGTCTATGAACGGGACGGACAGGTTTTCGTGACCGGCCTGAACACCAAGCTCATGGGCCGCCTCATGGGCGGCAACGTCGCGCGCGTGATGGGCGGCGGCGTCGGTACGGACGAAAAGAAAATCCTCGAATGCCTGGACTGATGAACCACCCCCGACAAGGAGCATGACATGCCGCGTCCCTTCTGCAAGCGCTTCGTCGGCTGGCAGCCGGGCGTTACGCTGTTCAAGCCCGCCGGCGTCCCGGCCGGCCAGCTGGAATTGGCCGTGCTCAGCCTCGACGAGGTCGAGGCCCTGCGCCTCGCCGACCTCAACGGCCAATACCAGGAAGCCGCCGCCGACCAGATGAAAATCTCGCGCGCGACCTTCGCGCGGATCATTGAATCGGCCCGCCGCAAGGTGGCCGACGCCCTCATCCACGGCAAGGCCCTCCAGATCCAGACCGAAGCCGGCGCCCAGCCCCCCGCCCCGGCGCCCGCCCCCGGCGGCTGCCGCCGCCGCGGCTGCGGCTGCCATGGCCATGGACGCGGACGCTACGTCGAATACCCACCCCGAAAGGAAAGCCCATGAAAGTCGTGATAACCTCCACCGCCAAGATCCTCGCGGATCCCATCGACATGCATTTCGGCCGCGCCAAGGTTTTCATCCTGGCCGACACCGAAACCGGCAAGGCCGTCGCCCACGACAACGCGCAGAACCTGCACGCCGCGCAGGGCGCCGGCATCCAGTCCGCCGAAACCGTCGCCCGGCTCGGCGCCGAAGCCGTCGTCACCGGCAGCGTCGGCCCCAAGGCCTACAAGGCCCTCCAGGCCGCCGGCATCAAGATCGCCCTCGTCGAAGCCGTCTGCCCCGGCACCGAAGCCCTCCGCCGCTTCAAGGACAACGAACTGCCCGTGCTCGACAAACCCAATTCCGAAGGGCATTGGGTCTGAGGTGCCCGTGCGCGGTTTCCCGGCCATCGCGATCGCCAGCGGCAAGGGCGGCACCGGCAAGACCACCGGGGCCGTCCATCTCGCGGCATTGCTGGCGGCGCAAGGCCGGGCCGTCCAATATCTGGATTGCGACGTGGAGGAGCCCAACGGACATCTGTTCCTCAAGCCGCAGATCGAAGCCTCCGCATCCGCCAGCATCCCCATTCCGGCCGTCGATGCCGCCAAATGCACGAGCTGCGGCAAGTGCGCGGAGGTGTGCGAATTCAACGCCATCGCGATGCTGAAAAAGCCGCTGGTCTTCCCGGAGTTGTGCCACGGTTGCGGGGCCTGCGCGCTCGTTTGCCCCTTCGGCGCCATCCGCGAAACGCCGCGCGCCATCGGCGCCGTGGAAATTGGGTGCGCGGGCGCGATTGCATTTGCGCAAGGCCGCTTGAACGTCGGCGAACCGATGTCGCCGCCCCTGATCCGCGCGGTGAAGGCCAAGCGCATCCCGGAAGCCATCGCCCTGCTGGACGCGCCGCCGGGCACGTCTTGCCCCGTCGTCGCCACCGTGCGCGGCGCGGATTTCGTCGTGCTCGTGACGGAACCCACCCCGTTCGGCCTGCACGATCTGCACCTGGCCGTGGATACGCTTCGGCCGCTGGGCCGGCCGCTGGGCGTCGTCGTCAACCGGGCCGACGAGGACCGGCGCGTGCAGGACTTCTGCCGCGCCCGGGACATTCCCCTCCTCGCCGAACTGCCGGACGACCGGCGCGTCGCCGAGACCTATGCGCGCGGCGAGCTGCTGTTCGACCGCCTGCCGGAATGGCGCGGCCATTTCGAAAAGCTCTGGGCCTGCATCGAGGAGCGCCTGTGAAGGAACTCGTCGTCATCAGCGGCAAGGGCGGCACCGGCAAGACCAGCCTGACGGCGTCGTTCGCCGCGCTGGCCCCGAACGCCGTGCTGGCCGACTGCGACGTGGATGCCGCCGACCTGCATCTGCTCCTCGCCCCCGACGTCCGGCGCCGCGCGGAATTCCGCAGCGGCCACGCCGCCGTCGTGCGCGCCGAGGCCTGCGTCGGCTGCGGCCGCTGCGCCGCCCTGTGCCGCTATGAGGCCATCGCCCCCGCAACCCGGCCGGACGACGGCGCGCGCGTGTTCGCGGTGGATGCCGGCTCCTGCGAAGGCTGCGGCGTCTGCGTCTGGAACTGCCCCGTCCGCGCCATCGATTTTCCCGAGCAGGCTTGCGGCGAATGGTTCGTTTCCGCCACCCGCTTCGGCCCGCTGGTCCACGCCCGCCTCGCGCCCGGCGCGGAAAACTCCGGCAAGCTGGTCAGCCTCGTGCGCGAACAGGCGCGCGGGCTTGCCCAAGAGGAAAAGCGCGATCTCGTGGTCGTGGATGGCCCGCCCGGCACCGGGTGCCCGGTCATCGCGGCGCTCACCGGCGCCACCGGCGTCCTGATCGTGACGGAGCCCACGGTTTCCGGCGCGCACGACCTGGCCCGCGTGCTGGAACTGGCCAGCCATTTCAAAATCCCCGCGGCGGTCTGCGTCAACAAGTGGGATTTGAATCCCGAACAAACCGACGGCATCGAGGCCGCGGCGCGCACCGCCGGCGCGATGCCCGTCGGGCGCGTCCGCTACGACCAGGCCGCCACCGCCGCCCAGCGCTTGGGCCAAACCATCGTCGAGGCGGGCCCGGAGTCGCTCGCCGGCGAAATCCGCGCCGTCTGGAACAACTGGATGAATTTGATGAGGGAGACGCCATGAATTCCGTCCGCGTCGTCGTCCTGGCCGACAACTGCGCGAGCGCACGCGCGGCGCGCGGCGAGCACGGACTGAGCTATTCCATCGAAATCGGTGGACGGCGCGCGCTCTTCGATACGGGCCAAGGCCTGGTGCTGGCGGAAAACGCGCAAGCCCTTGGCCTCGATCTCGGCGCCGTGGAGACCATCGCACTGAGCCACGGCCACTACGACCACACGGGCGGCCTGCCCGTGGTCCTCGCCGCCGCCCGCGCCCCGGTGACGGTCCATCTGCACCCCGACGCCCTGCAGCCGAAATACAACGGGACCCGCGCCATCGGGATCCCTCCCGCCGCGCGCGACGCGCTGGCCGGACCGAACATCCGCCTCGTCCAATCCCGCGGGCCAGGCGAAGTCGCTCCGGGCCTCTTCCTCACCGGCGAAATTCCCCGCCCGCACCCGGAAGAAGCGCTGGCCGAAATCTTCCATCTCGATCCCGACGGCCAGTCCGTCGATCCGCTGCTCGACGACCAATCGCTGTATTTCGACACGGATCAAGGTGTCGTCGTGCTGCTCGGCTGCGCCCACGCGGGCGTCGTCCACGTTCTCGAGCACGTCCAAACCTTGACGGACCACCGCCCCATCCGCGCCGTGCTCGGCGGAATGCACCTCGGCGCGGCCACCCCCGCGCGTCTGGAGTGGGTGATCGGCCATTTGCCCCGGCTTGCCCCGCCGCTGCTCGTTCCGATGCACTGCACGGGGCCAAGGGCCGCCGCCGCGCTCTGGACCGCCTTCCCCGCCGCCTGCCGCCCCGGCGGCGCCGGCGCCGTCTTCGATTTCTGAAA
>JAKLIL010000170.1 GCA_022709625.1 Verrucomicrobiota bacterium | reverse complement strand
GCGCCGCGGGCTCCTGGTCGCTCATGCCGATGCAGGCCGTGTGGAACAGGCCGACGACGCCGTCCACGGACACCTCCCCGAAGCGGCAGCCCGCCGCCGTCTCGAATGCCGCCGCCACTTCGGCCCGGCCGCGGAACTCGGCCACGACGCTGTCGTTGAGGTACACCGCATATTTGCCGCGCGGCTCGCGCGCGAAGAAATGGTAGAACGACACGGTCTGCTCGACATCCACCTGCGGGATGTCCAGCGCCCGGGCGATCCGCTCCACGATGTCGTGCGACAGGCAGCCCAGTTCGTCCTGGACGTCGATCAGGATGTCCATCAGCCGCGTCGCGTCCCCGGCGTAGCGGGCCACCACCGACTTCACGACGGGTTCGCTGCTGGACGGCATGGACCGCTCCGGAGGGATCGCTTCCGCCTAGAAAGTGCCGGTGATGTACTTCTCGAGGCTCTGGATCGTCGCCTGCTGGGCGTCGAGCAGGAATTTCACCACGTCGCCAATCGACACCAGGCCAACCAGCCGCTCGTGCTCCAGCACCGGCAGGTGGCGGTGGCGCCGCCCGGAGATCAGGACCATGCACTCTTCCACCGATTGCGCGGGCGTCACCGTCCTCATCTGGGCCAGCGGCGTCATCGCGTTCTTGACCAGATGCGTTTTCGGCGACAGTCCGGCGGCCACGATTTTCCACAAGACGTCGCGTTCGGACAGGATGCCCGACAGTTTGCCGACCTTGGTGACCACCGCGAGGCAGCCGATGTGCTTTTCGCTCATGCGCCGGATTGCCTCGAGGATCGTCTCCCCCGCCGCGATGGTCTCCACCTTGTTTCCCTTGATCCGCAAAAGATCGTTGACCGTTGCGCTCATGCCCGCCTCCTTGTCCGCGCACGCGGGAATGCGTCCGCCTACTTCGGAGTCTAGGAGCCGTCCGGAGCCCCGTCAACGCCTCAATCGACGTTCCCCGCGTTTTTAGGGGCCCCCCCGGTGCCGGCGGCACGGGCCGCCGCCGGCCGGCTGGAACGCTACAACGCCAAGCCGGGCAGGTTGGGAAGCTGCCCGCCCTGCCACGGGCCCGGCCCCAGCGGCTGGGCGGTGGGGCGCGGGAACAGGGCGCGGAACTCGCGGTTGGTGGCGAGCGGCTGGAAACGCTGGTCGCGCAAAATGGACTCCCGGGCCGGTTGTCCGCCAAGCTGGATGGCCTGGCGCGCGGCGTTGATGGCGTCCGCATCGCGCCGGACGAAGGCGTAGGCGGCCGCCAAGTCGAGCCAGACGTCCGTCTTGCCGGTATCGCGCTTGACATATTGCTCCAGCGCGAAGATCAGGGCATCCACGCGCTGGTCCTGGGCGAAGAGCCCGGCCAGCGCCAGGACGTGCTGGGGCGGCAGGTTCGGGTCGCCCAGGAGGCGCGTCGCCAGATTCTGGTAGGCCCCCTGCATGCCCGTGCCGCGGTAGATCGAGACTAGTTCCAGCGCTTCGTCGGCCGAGAGGGTGCCGGTTTCCCGCTGCTTGTTCTCGATTTCCGCCCGGCGCGCGACCATGCGGCGCGTGTTCTCGATCTGCGCCAGGAATCCCTTGGCGCTGTCGTTCTTGGGATCCTGCGCGTAGAAGTCGCGGATGAGCGCTTCGGCGTCGTCGGAACGCTGCATGTTCATGTACATCTGGGCGAGGCGGAAGTTCGCCTCCGGCGAGAGCGGATAGAGGTCGATGGATTGCCGGAAGGCGTATTCGGCCTCGGCGTACATGCGCCGGTAGTCGTAGATGCCGGCGATGGCGCTGCGCAGCTTGGAGAACGACTTGCGCGCGCAGATGTCGCGCCGGAATTGCGGCTGGTCGAGCAGCCACTTCGTGTACCAGCCCCAGAAGGCGTGGTCGTTTTCCACCAGCCGCGCATCCAGGTTCGGCACGGGCACGCGGTTGAGCTTCATGATGATGCCGTGCGGCGTGAGGTACGGATACATCCAGCCGATCACGTAGCTTTCCTCCACGTAGAAGTCGTGGCGGTCCTTGTTCTCCTTGAAGATCAGTTCGGCCAGGATGCCGTTGATGGTCATCACGCCGCCGACGCCCTGCACGCTGACCTTGCCGTTTTCAATCTTGATGTCGGCCCCGGCCTGGATGCGCCCCGCGTTCACGTCGTCCACGTACTTGCGGAACGCCTCGTTGCTGTCCTCGAGCGACGGAATGTAGATCGTGTCGCCGTAGAGGTCGCGGGTGATGTTCATGAACGTGTTGTCGGCCAGTGCGTTCTGGGTGATGAGGTAGACGTCGGGCCGGACGTCGGCCGAATAGATCATGTAGGTCGGCACGAAGCGGCCCGGATCGGTGCCGCCGTAGAAAATGGCGTTCGGCGTCATCGGTGGCGGGTAGTCCGGCTCGGCGGCGCCCAGCGCGTTGGTCAGCGCCCCCCACTCGCGGGCGAAATCCTCTTCGTCCGGGAACCAATATTGGAGGTCTTCCCGGATGCCGTTGATGCCTTCGAGCCCCCAGTTGCCGAACTGCCAGCCGTAGTGATGGCCGTTCTGCTCCGCGCCGCCGACGATCTGCAGCTGCTCCTCGTCGTAGGCGTTTTGCCACAGGAGGATGCCCGGCAGCAGCAGCCCCACGCCCATCGCCGGATAGAGCGCCTTGCGGCCGAACATTTTCTCCAGCCACGCCACCGACAGCAGGATGCCGTAGCCCAGCCACAGGGAATACAGCGCGTGGCTCTGGATGAACTGCACCCGGCCGATGAACAGGTTCTGGATGTCCAGTTGCGGATTCTGGAAAATCAGGAAAATCACGCTGACGGAAAAGAATCCGACCACCGAGGTGATCAACCAGCGCTGCTGCGAAACCCCGAGGTCCGAATCCAGGCCGACGCGGGGCCCGTTCAGCCACCACGCCAGCGCGATCGCCGCGGGCGGCCCGAACACCACTCCGGCGTAGATCGCCTGGCCCGCCCGCGACAGGGCGCCGCCAAACAGCGCCTTCAGGCTCATCACGTCGACCCACGCCGCCCCGAGGCCCACCGCGACGAGAAAAGCCAAACTCATCAGCTTGGTTCCCAGCGCATAGCCGCGCATGTCCGCGATCTGCTTCTTCAAGAACAGCGCCAGCAGCGTGCAGAACCCCCAGCCGGCCATCAGCAGGATCGGGGCGATCAGCAGGCGGTAGATCTTTTCGGCGCCCCGCCAGCCAGCGGTTTCCAGCACGATGAGCAGCGACGACGCCAGCACCAGCGCCAGCGCCGCCGGGAACACGGACCGGCGGACGCCGCGGATCTTCAATCCCCAGGCGCAGAACGGCAGGAAGCCCAGCACCGCCACCGGCAGCGAAAACTGGCTGCGCAAGTCCGAGAGATAGGCGCCGAGCTGCTGAATGAACTTCTCGCTGAACACGTCGGTGGGCACGATGGCTTCGTACTGCCCCCGGGTCACCGCGTGCATGAAGCCTTCCCAGGTGCGCGGATAGCCCCAGTTCATCGGGGGATTCTGTTCCGAGGCGAACGGCAGGTACAGGTAGAAGGCCACGCCCAGTTCAGCCAGCAGGATCGTCGCGCAGACTGTCTTGCCGTGCGGCAGCACGAAGGCCAGCACGATCGGAATCGTCACGAACAGCACGTTGTAGATCCAGAACGCCGTCGTGTTTGGACCCTGGGACCATTTCCACATATTGGCGTCGTAGTTCGGCGCCGCCTGGACCGCCGCGGAATCCAGTACGGCATGGCCCTTGGCGGCGAAGACGAAGACGATCCCCACCAAGGCCGCCGCCACGGCGAAATCGCGGAACAGGTCGGCGTCCTTCAGCACCACGGCCACGGCCAACGCCAGCCCGAGGAACAGCAAGGTTTGGTGGTTGGTCAAGCCCAGGCCGAACAGAAACGCCGCCAGGAACAGCAGCACGTCGTTCTTGGGACGGCACATCCACATGTAGATCAGCAGCAGGATGGCCATCTGGAACAGCGCATTGAGGCTGTACACCTCCACGATGACGCTTTGCGACCACAGCACCGGGCTGAACGCCAGCAGCAAACCGCCGGAAATACCCGCGACCATGCACAGCAGGTTTTCCGCCTGGAAGCCGATCTTGTCGGTCAGCGCCGGCACGCTGCGCAGCAAATCCGCGCCCGAGCGGCTGACCAGCAGCGCCAGCAGCGCGCACGCCCCCGCCCCCGCCGCGGCCGAAGCCAGCCCCACCGACCAGGCCGGATTCGGATGGCCGTTGTACTTCACCCAATGGAACATCCACTGGAAAAACCACGTCACCAGCGTCCAGATCGGATAGCCCGGGGGATGCGGCACGCCCATGTAGTCCGACGCCACGGCCAGTTCGCCGGAATCCTCCAGGGTCAAAGTTGGCGCCAGCGTGTGAAAATACACGCCGAAGGTGGCCACCAGCACGATCCAAAAGGACCGCCAATCGCTGCGGCGGAAAAACGCGCCGGTCGCGTTGTCCAGGAACCCGGCCTGCGCCTGACTGGCCAGTTTTTCGATTTGTTGTTCCGAAGCTTTCGTCAATGTCATCGCGTTCTTCCGTTGGGGTCATCTTCCGTTAGGGTCAGCCCTTGAATATTGAATTTCAGGGCGCATCATTCAACTTTCAAGGGCTGACCCCGCCTTGTTCCAATCGGGCCAACCGCGCTTCCAAATCCTTGAGTTGCTCCTTGAGTTTGGGAATCCCCGCCACGTGGGCGAGGGATTTGCCGAACTCGAGGCGCGGCACGGCCGGAGCGCCCAAATACGTCTGGCCGCCGGGCAAATCCTTGGGCACGCCGGACTGCGCGCCGATCACGGCGCCGTCGCCGACCGTCAGGTGGCCGGCCAATCCGACCTGGCCCGCGCAAATCACGTGCTTGCCCAAGGTCGTCGTGCCGGCCATGCCGACCTGCGCGCACAGCAC
>JAKLIL010000017.1 GCA_022709625.1 Verrucomicrobiota bacterium | reverse complement strand
TTGGATCCCCGCCGTCCGGTTCGTCATCGCCACCGTCCGGCTGCCGGCCGACAACGCCCCGTTGGCCGGCAGCGCCGCCGCGCCATCGCTCGAGGTCAAACCCACCGTATGGGTCGTGCTCACCAGGTTCCAGTTGTCGTCCACCGCCCGGATCACCACGCTGAAGGACGCGCCGGCGGTCTGGTTGTTGGGCGTCCCCGTTTTGCCCGTCGGCGTCCCCGGCGCCGCCGTCTCCCCCGGCAGCAGCGTCTGCAGCTTCGCCAGCGCCCCCGCGCCGACCGCGATATTCGGGCTGGTGTTCGCCGTCTTGCCGCCGTCGGCAACGTCGCTGGCCGTCAGCGTCCAGCTTCCCGCCGTCTTGAAGGTCACCTGGAAGGTCTGCGTTCCCCCGCTCAGCGCCGCATTCGCCGGCAGCGCCGCGTTCGCATCGGTGCTCGCGATCCCCGCCATGTCCGCCACGGCCGACACCACGTTCCAGTTCGCGTCCACCGCATTGACCGTCACGTTCAGCGGCGTGCCGGCCGTCTGCGCCGCCGGCGTCCCCGTCTTGCCCGTCGTTGTCCCTGGCGCCGCCGTCTCCCCCGGCACCAACAACTGCATTTTCACGAAGGGGCCGGGGCGGACCACGAATTCCGCACTGGTGTACGCGGTCAGATACGGCGTGGTCCGGTCGGTCGCCGTCAGGGTCCACGTCCCCGCCGTGTTGTTGGTGAAGACAAACGCCTTGGTACCCGCCACCAAGGACGCGTTGGCGGGCCGCACGTCGTTGGCATCGGTCGTGTCGTTGGACACCACGTGCGCGCTGTAGGCCACGTTCCAGAAGGCGTCCACGGCGTTGACCGTCGCCGTCCACGCCACGCCGGCCGTTTGCTCGTCGGGCGCCCCGGCCTTGCCCGTCGGCGTCCCCGGCGCCGCCGTCTCGCCCGGCAGCAGCACCTGCAGCTGGGTGGCCGCGCCCGGATAGACCGTGAACGCGGAACTGACGTTGGCCGCCTTGCCGCCGTCGGTGAGATCCGTCGCCGTCAGCGTCCAGGTTCCCGCCGTCTTGTTCGTCACCAGGAACGTCTTCACCCCCGCGGCCAATGCTGCCTCGGCCGGCAGTTGCGTGTTGGGATCCGTGCAGGTGAGCCCGACGGTATCCGTCACCGTGTTGATAAGATTCCAGCAGGCGTCCACCGCATAAACCGTCGCCGTGTAAACCAGGCCCGCCGTTCGCACGCTCGGGGCCCCCGTCTTGCCGGTGGCCGTCCCCGGCGCCGCGGTCTCGCCCGGCATTAAAATCTGCAATTTGGCAAACGGCCCGGCGCTGACCGATACGGTCGTCGAAGTGACCGCAAACGTGCCGTTGGTGAACCGGATGGTGATGTCCGACACCAGCGGATGCGCCAAGTCGGTAAAGGTGGCGATACCGCCCACCGCCGCGAGGTTGGTGGTGCCGAGCAGGGTGCCCGCGCCACCCAACCGCGCGGCGTTGATCACCAGCGTGTCATTGGTTCGCAGGTTTCCGTAAACATCCTCAATGCGGATCACCGGCTGTTGCGCAAAGACCACGCCGGCGGTCGCCGTCGCCGACGGCTGCTGCGCGATCACCAGCTTGTTCGCCGCCGCCGGATTGACATGGAAAAGACTGCTGCAACCGGACTGGCCGCCGCTCGTGGCCGTCAACTGCTTGTCGCCCGTCAGGTTGATGCTCAGGTTGTTGAACGTGGCAACGCCGCTGGCGTTGGCCGTCTGGGTCAGGGTTCCACTCAAGGTGCCACTGCCCGAGGTCAAGGCCACGGTCACCGAAGCGCTCGGCACACCGACTCCGAGGGTATCGGTAACCGTGACCTGCACGGCCGGGGAGATGATGGCACCGGCCGTGGCGTCCGCCGGCTGGGTCGTGAAGGTCACCGTCCGGCCCGCCTGGTTGCCGATCGCAAAGTCGCCGAACCCGGTTTCGCCGGCAATCGTCGTGGCCGTCGTGGTCGGCGTGCCGCTGATGGTGGTCGCAGCCCACGTGTCGGGGGAGGTGTAGCGCCGCACGACGAATTGCGCCGCGGCGACGCCCCCGTCGACGTCTCCGGCCAGATAGTTGAACGTGGCGTTGTAGGTCAGCGCCAATCCGTCCACGGGCACAAGCGACCAGACGCGGTTCACGCTCCGGCTGGCGTCGATGCCCGCCGCGGCGAGTTCGGCATGGTCGCCCCCGGCTCCGCCAACAACCAGGGATCCCGCCGTACCCACGTTCATGGAGGCCAAGACCACAGGCCGATAGGCGTCCGCGTCGCCGATCGGATACGTGAACGACTGACCGGACCCCGCGGCGAAGGTCTTCGACAGGTTGCCGACGACGTAGCGGGCGCTGGACGCGCCGGTAATCGCGCTGTTCGCCGTGTTGGTGATGGCCAGCGCGTGGGTGCCGGTGGCGATCTTGCCGTTGGCGCTGAACGTCAACGTGTTGATTCCGGGACTGCTGTTCAAAGCCAGTCCGTTCGTGTTGCCGAGGGCCAGGTTGTTCAGTTCCAAAACGCTGGCCGGAACTTCCACGCCGGTCGCATTGCCGCCAAACGCCAGGCTCGACCCGGAGGTCGTCGCCAGGTTGCCGGGCGTACCGGCGATGGGTGGCCCGTTCAAGGTCAGGGTGTTGGCGCCCACCGCCAACGTCCCGCTGGTCAGTGTCAATGTCCCGCTCACCGTCTGGCTCGCGCCCAGTTCCGCCCCGGCGGCATTGGCGAGGGTAAGGTTGTTGAACGTGGCGGCCGTCGTGCCGCCAATGCTTTGGATACCGGTGCCGTCCAGCGTGACCGTTCCGCTCCGCGCCGTGAAGGTGGCCCCGTTGTTCAGCCAGTCGCCCGCCAGGGTCAGCGCATAGTTGCCGGTGCTGGCGTCCAGCGTGGTACCCGAACCCAGGGTCAGGTCGCCGGCCACGTCCGTGTCCCCGCCCAGGGTCTTGGTCCCGCTGCCGCTGGTGGTCAGATGCTGGTAATCGGTCGCCTTGATGGTCTGCGTCGTCCCGCTGTAGTTCACCGTGTTGTCCGCGGCGGTCGCCGTCAGCGTGGCAATCGTCAGGTTCGCCGCCGTGGCCCCGAGGTTCAGCGTGGCGCCGGCGCCCTGCACCAGTTCCCCCGTGCCCGTCAGCGCCGTGCTCGCCGTCAGAGTGCCCGTGTTGGTCAGCGCAATGCCTGTGACGGCCACGTTCGGCATCGTGAAGATCCCGGCCAGGGCCTGGTTGTTGGTGTCGAACGTTTGCGCGCCGCTGCCCGACGTGAAACTCCCGCCGTTGGCGATCCCCCCACGGAACGTGGCGGGCGAAGTGCCCGAGTTCCACGTGCCGCCCGCGTTGATCGCGACGGCGCCGTTGAAAATCTTGGTGCCGGTCGCGCTGGAAATGTTCAAAACGCCGCTTGTTCCCTCGCCCACGGTCGTGGCCCCGGCGACGGTCAGCGCGTAACCTGCGGCCGTGAACGTGGTGCCATCGCCAATCTGCAGGTCGCCGCCGATGGTCAGACCGGTGGCCGTCGTCGCGCTGGCCGTGCCGTCCATCGTCAGGTTGCCGTTGACGGTGGAAACGCTGGTCAAGGTCTTGACACCGCTGCCGCCCAGGACGAGGTTTTCATAGGCCGTAGCCTTCACGGTCTGCGCCGCGCCAAAGTAGTTGACCGTGTTGCCGGCGGCGGTAGCCGTCAGCGTGGCGTTGGTGGCGGTTCCGCCGAGGTTCAGCGTGGCGCCGGCCGCCTGGATCAAACCGCCCGCGCCGCCGATCCGCGTATTGATCGTCAGCACGTCGTTGTTCGTGTAGGTGCCGGTGATCGTCAGGCTGGGAATCGCCACGGTGCCGCCGATCGTCTTGCTGGTTCCCGCCAGGGTGTGGATGCCCGTGCCGGCGTTGAACGTGCCGGCATTGACCAGGTTGCCGTTGATGGTCACCGCCTCGTTGGCCGTGTTGTTCCACGTGCCGTGGACCGTCACATCGTTGAACGTGGCGGTGCCCGTGGCGCTGGCAATGGCAAGCGTACCGTCCACCGTGGTTGCGCCGGTGACCGTGATCGAGTACGCCCCGACCGTAAACTGCCCCACCGTCACGTCGAGATTTCCGTTGATTGTTGTGTTGGCGGCCAGGCTCGCTCCGGCCGCGTTGTCCAGCTCCACGTTGCCGTAGGCGCCCGTGCCCGCCAGCGTCTGGGCGGAGGAACCGGCCAGCAACAGCTTCCCGCCGCCCGTGATGGTGCCTCCGTTGGTCACGCTGCCTTTGACGGTCAGGGTGTAGCCGTTCAGATCGAGGGTCCCGCCGGCCGTAGTGACGAGGTTCCCGTTCACCGTGGTATCCGCGTTCAAGGTCACCGTGCCGGAGGTGTGGCTGAACGTCAGATTGTTCAGTACGCTGGTCGCCGTGGGCAACTCCGGCCCCGTGGCCACGCCCCCGGCGACGTAGGCCACGTTGACCGAGGTCCCGAACGTCGGCGCGGCATCCAGGCTGCCGGTGGCCCGCGAAATGGTCGCGCCGTTGCCCATCGTCAGGTTGTTTGCGCTTGTGACCGCCCCGCTGGTCAGCGTGAGCGTGCCCCCCGCCGACACCGCACCGCCCAAGGCGATCCCGGCCGCCCGGTTCACCGTCAGGTTGTTCAGTTCCACGGCCGGCAGGGTGGTGGCCGCTCCGCTGCCGCCAATGACGATATTGGCCGACGCCCCGCCGGCGAGTCCGCCGGCGGTCTTGTCGATGGCCCCGTTGAGCGTCAGCGTGTTGGCCCCGATCGACAGGTTGCCGGCCGCCAGCGCCAACGAATTGGTCACCGTCACCCAGCTGCTCAGCGCCACTCCGGCGCTGTTGGTGATGGTCAGGTTGTTGGCCGCCGTCAGCCCGTTGCCCGCCGCTTGGGCCTCGGTTCCATTGTAGAGGTAGTTGGCGGAAGCGCTGTAGGACCGATTGCCCGTGACCCGGATGTTGCCGGTCGCGCCGGAAGCTGCAATCCCGCCCGCGTCGCCGATGCCCAGCGTGGCGCCGGCGGAGTTTGTAAACGTGCCGCTGCCCGTAACCGGATTGGTTCCCAAATACAGCGTGGAACCGCCGTTGACCGCGAAATGAATCGTGTTCGCGATCGCGCCGCTGTTCGTCAGGTATTGCACCCCGCTGCCGTTGAACGTGAAGCGCCCCTGGCCGGTGCTGCCGGTTTCCGTGACCGATGCCGACGCTCCGATCGTGAGGTTTCCACCCACGTGGATGGCCGAATAGTAGGTGTAGGTGCTTTGGTTGATCATGTCCAACGTGCCGGCGGCGAGAATCACGTCGCCGGCAACGTTCAACGCGGCGGTGCCCGTCGATAGCCGGAGGGAACCCATGCCCGTGCTCAGCATCTGGAAATTGCCGTTGATCGTCTGCAGGTTGCCGAGCAGGTTGAGGATGGCGGTCTGACCCGCGCAGTTCCACGTGAAGTGCCCGAAAGCTTGGTTGAAACTGCTTGCGGTAGGCAGCGTGCTGGTCACGCCGGTCACCTCGCAAGTGGAGGTCGCATCCCACGTCGCCGTCGGAATCGCCCCGCCGTTGAGGGCATGCTCGTACTTGCCGCCCGCGCCAAAAGCCAGGGTGCCGGTGGTCGTAACGGTGCCAGAGTTCCGCAACACGCCGGAGACCGTCATGTCCGTGCCCGTTCCGTTGGCAATCGTCAGCGTGATGCCGCTGTTGACGGCGACCTGGCCGCCGGCTTCCACGACCGTTTGGTCCACGCTCACGTTCGCCGTCGCCGTGACCGTATGCCCGTTGCGAATCGTGATCAACCCATTGGCCGAGGTGGGCGTGGCCGCTGCCGCCGTCCAGGAACCGCCGCTCTCCACTTCCCATGTGCCAACCGCGTTCCAGTTCCCGCTGGCTGCGGACCGATAGTCGCCGTCCGCGCCCAAACCCGAACGGGCCGCCAGGGCCACGCCAAGGCCCACGACACAAAGGCGGACCGTCCGCCCTCGGCGATTTCTGGCTGGGATCCTCGCGCTCACTGGATACCGTCGTCCTATCCACGCGCATATTCGCGCTCCCTATTGCCTGTCAACGAGTTCGCGGTAAAAATAACGTTTGGCGTTTATCTTGTTTTAATATGGCGCCACCCGTCGGCTCGGTCGCGCCTGGCTGTTTCCACTATAATCGCAAGGAAAAACGCTTGTTAGACCGTTTTTCGTCCCGGATTCACCGCCGTTAACAACATATTATTGAAAGAGACCTTATTGTTGTTTTCGGTCTTGGCAAAAGGAAGGCCACCGCCCCCTTGCCCGGGTCGTCGTTGTGCCGGGCGGCCACATGTTGCGGATATGCGCAGGGTCGTTCCGACAACCCCGCAACCCGATGCGGCCCGCACGCAGAATGGAACGGGTCAGGCGCCAACCGATCTGGACCAGCCGCGGCTTGCCATGCGCCGACGCCGATGGTAGATAGGGCCCCCATGCATCTAGCCTTCCAAATGCTGTTCATCGTCGTGGCGCGCATCTGCGACGTCAGCATGGGCACGTTGCGCGTGGCGTTCATCGCCCGCGGCCGCAAATACCTCGCCGCCGCTTGCGGCTTCACCGAGGTGTTCATCTGGATCGTCGTCGTCTCGCGCATCCTGACCGGCGAGCAGCACCTGCTGACCTACGTCGCCTATGCGTTCGGCTTCACCTGCGGCACGTTCGCCGGCATGCTGCTCGAGGAACGGCTCGCTGTCGGCTGGTCACTGGTCCGCGTGATTTCCCACAAGCCGATCGCCAGTCTGATGCAGAGGCTTTCCGCGGCCGGCTTCGGCGTCACCCAGCAGGATGCGCAGGGGGCCCGCGGCCCCGTGCAGGTCCTCGTCGCCCTCCTGCCCCGCAAGCGGCTCGGCGAGTTCCAGCATTACCTGAAGGAATTCGACGCGACCGCGTTCTACACCATCGAGGACGTCCGCCACGCCCGCGACATCCCGCCCGCCTACGCCACCGCGACTACCGGCGCCGGCAAGGTCCGCATGCCGGTCTGACGGGGGCGCCGGATCCAGGGTTCGGGATGCAGGGGGAGAGGTCGGATGGCAGAGGCCAGGAGGGTCCCATTCCGAATTCCAACTTCCGACCCCTGAATTCTGGCCTCGGCCCTCGGGCTGATGTGTTCAATATTCTGAATTCTGACTCCTGAATTCTGACTCTTGAATTCTGAATTCGGCGCGGCGCTATTCGCCGCGCCTCGTCCACATGTTCAGGTGGCGGAACTCCGGAAACTGCCGGTATTCCAGCAAGCCCGCCAGCGAGCGGTTTTCGCTCGCCACGCCGGCTTCTTCCAGCGCGGCCGCCGGATTGAGCCCGCCCAGCACGACGAGCCCCGTCCGGCCTTCGCCCACCGGAATGCCAAACAGCGGCTGGTTCGGCACGCCCACCGCCAGGATGCCGTCGAGCCCCAGCAGCCGCAATTGGTCGCGGATTTTCAGCACCGCCGGCAGCGCCACCGACGGGAATTCGCGGAAGCTCGCGCCCACGCGCCCGTTCCCCATGCGTTCGCAGGCGCGCACACTCGTCATCTTCGCCCGGATGAACAGCTCCAGCGGGTCCTGCGTCGTGCCCCCGTATTCCAACAACTCCACGAAGCGCGCCGGCAGGCGGTTCCGGAATTCCAGCAGGCCGCCGTACCGCGACGTCACCGGAATCCCCTCTTTCAGCAGAATCCCGTTCAGCGTCACGCTGCAGATGGTCACCATCGCGATTTTACCCCGCGGCACGATGGCCGCCCGCGCCGCGTCATAGGTCGCCCCCGCCCGCAGCATCAATAGGCGCGAGCCCATCCCGAGCCGCGCGGCGAACACCGGCCGGACGATGTCGAGCGCCGCGACTTCGTCCCGCGCCGCCAGCAGCGTGGTGTTCACGACCAGCGTGCCCATGCCCGCGCGCAGGCTGAAGCCCATGCGGTAGTTCAGTTCGTCGATCTGGCCCGCAATGAAGCCCATCCGCTCCATTACGTCCCCCTGCTCCAACTCGGCCTTGCCCTTGGCGGTCAGAATGCGCCCCGCCCGCCGGCTCTGCAACTGCGTCAACCCTTCCCGGTCGAGCCGCAGCAAATGGAGCCGGATGCTGCGTTCGCTCAGGTCCACGCCCCAGCCACGCAGCAATTCCGCCATCTGCGAAGCCCCGGCCGGCCGGCCGAGCCGATGGAGGACTTTCAGGATGCGCTGCTTGATCTCGTTGGGAGTGAGTTTCATTTCCGTGATTAGGGGCTAGGATTCGGAGTCAGGGGTCAAAGCTCAGAATTCAAGGGGTAGAAGAGGTCGGAAAAAACAAGCTTATTGCCCGTCTTGTCATTCCTGCCTTTTATTTTTCACTCCACTGGTTGTTTTTCCCTACCGTCCAAGTGCCGTATAAACCGAATCTATCGGCCATGTAAACGGCAATATTGCCGTATCTTGAAAAATATATACCCATTATTATTGAACGAATGCGACTTCTCCCCCATTTTTACGGCCAAAAATTACCGGGTAGAAGGCTTCGGCCCGCCGCCCAACAATCCACCCCAAGGAGACCCCGATGAGTTACGTCCAGGAAGTCCTGACCCAGCTGCAAAGCCGCAATCCCGGCGAGCCGGAATTCCTCCAGGCCGCCCGCGAAGTGCTCGAAACCCTCGAGCCCGTCGTCGCCCGCCACAAGAAATACCAGGCGGGCCGCATTCTCGAACGCCTCGTCGAACCCGAGCGCCAAATCGTGTTCCGCGTGCCGTGGATCGACGACGCCGGCAACTACCGCGTCAACCGCGGCTTCCGCATCGAGTTCAACAGCGCCATCGGCCCCTACAAGGGCGGCCTGCGCTTCCACCCCTCCGTCAATCTCTCCATCCTGAAATTCCTCGGCTTCGAGCAGATCTTCAAGAACTCGCTGACCACCCTGCCCATGGGCGGCGGCAAGGGCGGATCCGACTTCGACCCCAAGGGCAAGTCCGACAACGAAGTCATGCGCTTCTGCCAGTCGTTCATGACGGAACTGGGTAAGCACATCGGCCCGCACACCGACGTGCCCGCGGGCGACATTGGCGTCGGCGGCCGCGAAATCGGCTACCTGTTCGGCCAATACAAGCGCCTTCGCAACGAATTCACCGGCGTGCTGACCGGCAAGGGCCTCAAGTGGGGCGGCTCGCTCATCCGGCCCGAGGCCACCGGCTACGGTTGCGTGTTCTTCGCCGAGGAAATGCTCAAGACCCGCGGCGACACGTTCGCCGGCAAGGTCTGCACGGTTTCCGGCTCCGGCAACGTCGCGCAGTACACCGTCGAAAAAATCAACCAGCTCGGCGGCAAGGTGGTCTCGCTCTCCGACTCCGGCGGCAGCATCCACGACAAGCACGGCATCGACGCCGAGAAACTCGCGTTCGCGATGGAGTTGAAGAACGTCAAGCGCGGCCGGATTTCGGAATACGCCAAGAAGTTCAAATGCGAATACCTCGAAGGGCGGAATCCCTGGAGCATCCCCTGCGATGCCGCGTTCCCCAGCGCCACCCAAAACGAGATCAGCGGCGCCGACGCCGCCGCCCTCGTCAAGAACGGCTGCAAGCTGGTCGCCGAAGGCGCCAACATGCCGTCGACCCCCGAAGGGGTGGACGTCTTCCTGAACAACAAGGTGCTCTACGGCCCCGGCAAGGCCGCGAATGCCGGCGGCGTGGCCACCTCCGGCCTTGAAATGGCTCAGAACGCCATGCACATCAACTGGACTCGCCCGGAAGTGGAAGCCCGCCTCCACCAGATCATGGTCGCCATCCACCACAGCGCCCACGAAACCGCCAAGGAATACGGCCAGCCCGGCAACTACGTCGTCGGCGCCAACATCGCCGGTTTCGTCAAGGTCGCCGACGCCATGCTCGACCAGGGTTTGGTCTAGGCCCGACTCGGATCCCCTCCCGTCGGGTTCTGCGCCCCAGCCGCGCGCGGCTGGGGCGTTTCGTTTTCGCGTCGCGGCGCGCAATTCCCGCCTTGGCAGGACCCGGAAACTGGCATATATCCCGCGGGTGTCGTGACGAAACAAAACGGTAGAACGCAACGCCCCTCCGTCCTCGATTTGTTCGCGGGGGCCGGCGGATTGGGCCTCGGGCTGACCTGGGCGGGATTCCGGGCCCAGGCCGCCAACGAATACGAGCAGGTTTTCGCGGCGACTTACGCGCGCAACCACCCCGAGACCGCGGTGGTGCCCGGCGACATCCTTGACGCCGGGGTTCGCCGGAAACTGCTCGCCGCCGCGCACGGCGTCGACATGGTCGCCGGCGGGCCGCCCTGCCAAGGCTTCAGCACCGTCGGCAAAAAGAACGAAAACGACCCCCGCAACCGTCTGTTCCACGCGTTTCTCGATCTTGTCGGAACCATTCGTCCACGTGCAGTGCTGTTCGAGAACGTCGGCGGGTTTCGCCGCATGTACGGCGGCCGGGCATTCCAAGCGTTGTGCCAAGGGCTGCAGGACCGCGGCTATGCCGATCGGCATTGCGCCATTCTCAATGCGATGGATTACGGCGTACCCCAATCCCGGGAACGCACGTTCGTCGTCGCCTTCCGCGAAGGAACGCCCTTCCGCTTTCCGCCGCCGACCCACGGCAAATCCACCGACCTGTTCGCCCGCAAGGACTATCTCACCCTCGCGGACGCCCTGTCCGACCTGCCCGTGGTGAAATCGGGCGAATCCAGCGATCGGTATCTCCGGCCGCCGCGCAACGGCTATCAAACGCGGATGCGCAAAGACGCCGGCCAAACGTTGACCGAACACGCAGGCCCTTGGCACGGGGACAAGCTGATGGCAGTGATGGCCCATGTGCCCCCCGGCGGCACCATCGCCGACGTGCCGCAAGAATTGCGCCCCCGCTCGTATTTCGCCAACACCTATGCCCGCCTGTGGTGGAATCGGCCATCGACCACCATTACGCGCAATTTCGGCACGCCCAGCAGCAGCCGGTGCATTCACCCCCTCGTGGATCGCGGCCTCACCACGCGCGAAGGCGCGCGGCTTCAGGGTTTTCCCGACGGGTATCGGTTCACAGGTTCCCGGATCCAGAAAAACCTGCAGATTGGCAACGCCGTACCGCCCCTGCTCGCGCTGGCGCTGGGCCGGGAAATTATCAAGGCCTTGGCCGCGCAACACGCGCACGCCGGCTGATTCGCCTTCAGGGGCGGATTGCCATCCTCCCGGATGCGCCGGACCCGCCCCAGCCACGGCGCGGCCGTTTTTGCCCTTGCGCTTTTATGGGTCGGTTGTATGGTTGCGCCAACATTCGAAAACCTGCGGGATGGAGCAGTGGTAGCTTGTCAGGTTCATACCCTGAAGGTCCTTGGTTCAAATCCAAGTCCCGCAACCAATTTCAGGCCGGAACGAATTTGTTCTGGCCTTGTTTTTTGCGTGTAGGCCGGCCGGCCTTTTTCCGATGGCGCGCGCCGCGTTCTCCCGATATTCTTGCTCCATGCGTTTTCCCCGCAAAGCCTTCATCCTGGCCGCCGGACTGGGTACCCGCCTGCGCCCCCTAACGCGCGATTATCCCAAAGCCATGCTGCCCCTCTGGAGCCAGCCCATGTTGGCCCGCACGCTGGAAATGCTGGCGGCCTGGGGCGTGCGCCAAGTCCTGATCAATCTCCACCACGCCCCCCAGGCCATCCTCGATTATCTCCGCAGTCAGCCCTACCCGCAGATGCGCCTCTCCGCCGTCTACGAACCCGTCATTCTCGGCACCGGCGGCGCCCTGCGCAATGCGCGCTGGTTCATCGACGAGCCGTTCTGGCTGGTCAACGCCGACATCGTCGCCGACCTCGACCCCACGCCCCTCCTGCGCGCTTGGCAGCAGCTGAAACCTCTCGCCGTCTGCTGGCTCACCGCCGACGCCGGCCCCAAAACCATCCGGTGCGAAAACGGGTTGATTCGCGATTTCCACGATGAAAAACGCGGTCAGGCCACCTTTTGCGGAGTGCAACTGCTCGATGAACGCATACTCCCCTTCATCGCACCGGAGGGATTCGACACGATCATTGCCGCCTACCGGCGCGGCCAGCGAAGGCACCACCGCATTGCGGGCGTGTTCGTGCCCGGCTCCCGCTGGGCGGACATCGGCACGCCCGCACAATACGTCCAGGCCCATCGCGACTTTGCCTGCGCGTTCGGCCATGCCGGAGAGACCTTCACGCTGCCCGTTGCGGCCGTCCTCTCTCCGCGGGAGCAGGAACTTCTGCAGCGGTCCGGCCTGTGTCCGCAACCCTCGGCCTGCGCCATCGAGATTTTGCTGCCCCGTGGATCCGCGCGGGAATTTTTTCGCCTGCGCGGGCCAGCCCCGGAAACCTCCTGTTTTTATAAAAACAGAAT
>JAKLIL010000169.1 GCA_022709625.1 Verrucomicrobiota bacterium | reverse complement strand
AAGACGTGGTGCTGAACTTCGTCCGCTTCTTCCGCGAGGAGTCCTGCGGTTCGTGCGTGCCGTGCCGGGCGCTGACGGGCATGGCCCAGGTCGTGTTCGAGAAAATCGTCGCGGGCCAGGGCACCGCGGCCGACGTGGAACGGCTGTCGGCCTGGCAGAACATCATGCGCCACAACCGCTGCGGGCTTGGCCAGACCGCGCTGAACCCGATCGTCACCACCATCAAGAACTTCCGGCCGCTCTACGACGCGCGGCTGGCCCAGGGCGATCCGCGCTTCGTGCCGGGGTTCGGCCTGGCTGCGGCGGTGCGCGACTACGAGGCGGCCGTGGCGAAGGGATAGGGAGGCGCGCCATGGCCAGCTTTGTTCGCTTCACGCTCGACGGCAAGACCTGCTTGGCCGAGGAAGGCGCGCAGCTGGTCGCGGCGGCGAAGGAATCCGGCGTCTACATCCCGACCCTATGCAACTACCCCGGCATTCCGCCGAAGGGCGCCTGCCGCATCTGCACGGTGCTGGTCAACGGCATTCCCCAGACCGCCTGCACGACCAAGGTGGTCGAAGGCATGGCCGTCCAGACCCGCACGCCGGAGCTGGAAGCGTTCCGCAAATCGGTCGTCGAAATCCTGTTTGCGGAAGGCAACCACCTCTGCCCGTCCTGTGAACGCAGCGGGAACTGCGAGTTGCAGGCGCTGGCGTACCGCTACCGCGTCGCCGCGTCGCCGTTCCCCTACATGTTTCCGAAACGCGAGGTGGAGGCCTGGCATCCCAAGCTCGTCAAGGACCACAACCGCTGCATCCAGTGCAAGCGCTGCATCCGCGGCATCCACAACGCCGACGGCAAGGCCGTGTTCGCCTTCGGCAAGCGCGGCGACAAAGTCGTCATCAACATCGATCCCGAGACCTCCAAGGACATCAGCGACGAGCTGGCGCAGCGGGCGATGGACATTTGCCCCGTCGGCGCGATTATCCGCAAGGGCAAGGGCTTCGACGTGCCCATCGGCCGGCGCAAGTACGACCATGCGCCCATCGGCAGCGAGGTGCAGCCATGACCGCCGCACCCCGGCCCAAGAAAATCCTGGCCACCGTTTCCCTCGCCGGCTGTTTCGGCTGCCACATGTCGTTTCTCGACATCGACGAGCGCCTGCTCGACCTGATCGAACTGGTGGAATTCCACAAATCGCCCCTCGACGACATCAAGACCTTTGCCAAGGACTGCGACATCGGCCTGATCGAGGGCGGCTGCTGCAACGACGAGAACGTGCATACGCTGATCGGATTCCGCAAGCACTGCAAAACGCTCGTGGCCGTCGGCGAATGCGCGTTGATGGGGGGGCTCCCGGCGCTGCGCAACTTCATCCCGCTCAAGGAATGCCTCGACGAAGCCTACCTGCACGGCGCCACCGTGGCCGGGACCAATCCGGACCGGATCATCCCGAACGATCCGGATATTCCCAAGATTCTCGACCGCGTCTATCCCTGCCACGAGATCGTCAAAATCGATTACTTCCTGCCCGGCTGTCCGCCGAGCGCCGACCTGATCTGGGATGCGCTGGTCGCGCTAGTGACCGGCAAGGAACTGGATTGGAAATACCGCACCTTCAAATTCGACTGAGCCCATGACCCGCAAAATCGTCATCGAACCCATCACCCGCGTGGAAGGCCACGGCAAGGTCACCATCCAGCTCGACGACGCCGGCAACGTGGCGCAAAGCCGGCTCCACATCGTGGAATTCCGCGGCTTCGAGCGGTTCGTGCAGGGGCGTCCGTACTGGGAGGCGCCGGTCCTGGTCCAGCGCCTCTGCGGCATTTGCCCGGTTAGCCACCACCTCGCCGCGGCCAAGGCGATGGACGTGGTCGTCGGCGCGGGCACCGGCGACGGCCTCACCCCGACCGCCGAAAAAATCCGCCGCTTGATGCACTACGGCCAGATCTTCCAGTCGCATTCGCTTCATTTCTTCCATCTAGCCTCGCCGGACCTGCTGTTCGGCTACGATTCAGACCCGGCGATCCGCAACGTGGTCGGCGTGGCCTTGGCCAACCGCGAACTGGCCACGCAGGCAATCCTCATGCGCAAGTACGGCCAGGAAGTCATTGCCGCCACCGCCGGCAAGAAAATCCATGGCACCGGCGCCATCCCCGGCGGCGTCAACAAGAGCCTGTCCGCCGAAGAACGCGACCGACTGCTGAAAGGGGACGGCGGGCCGCTGAACGCCGACCACATGGTCGCGTGGGCCCAGGGCGCGCTGGCGTTCTTCAAGGATTACTATAAAAAGCATAAGGCCTTCATCGACGGCTTCTCCCGGTTCCCCTCGAACCACCTGAGCCTCGTGCGCAAGGACGGCGCGCTCGACCTCTACCACGGCGTGCTGCGCGCCGTGGACGCCGAAGGCCGGCGCATCCTGAACGACGTGGATTACCAGGAATACCTCGAGCATTTCCGCGAGGAAGTGCGCTCGTGGAGCTACATGAAGTTTCCGTTCCTGAAGGCGCTGGGCAAGGAGAACGGCTGGTACCGCGTCGGGCCGCTGGCGCGGCTGAACGTGGCCGACTTCGTGCCGACCCCGCTGGCCCAGCGGGAGTTCGAAGCCTTCAAGGCGGCCACCGGCGGCAAACCCAACGACATGTGCATGCACACCCACTGGGCGCGGCTGATCGAAGTCCTCCACGCCGCCGAATCGATGCGCGATTTGCTCCGGGATCCGGATATCCTGGGCAACCGCCTGATCGTGAAAGGCAAGCGGCAGGCTGAGGGCGTCGGAATCATCGAAGCCCCGCGCGGCACGCTCATCCACCACTTCGCCGTCGGCGAGGACGACCTGATCAAGATGGCGAACCTGATCGTTTCCACCACCCACAACAACGAACCGATGAACCGCGCCGTCAATTGCGTCGCCCGCGCCATGCTGACGAAGGCGAAGGAAATCACCGAAGGCATGCTCAACGCCATCGAAGTCGCCATTCGCGCCTACGACCCCTGCCTGAGCTGCGCCACCCACGCCTACGGCCAAATGCCCCTCGAGGTCTCGCTCTTCGATTCGCGCGGCCGCCTCGTGTCCCGCCGCCGCAAACCCAACCGCCGTTTTAGACAGGATTTACAGGATTGACAGGATGGGAAGCGAAGTCGGCCTGGGGTTCGGATACTTGATGATTGGATATTGGATATTGAATATTGGATATTGAGGTCCCATCTCCCCCGCTCCTGATCTACGGCTTCGGCAATCCCGGCCGGCAAGACGACGGCCTCGGCGTCATGCTCGTGGAACAGCTCGAAGCCTGGGCCATTGCCGAAAAGATTTCCGGCCTCGCCTTCGATTCCAACTACCAGCTCAACGCCGAGGACGCCCTGGCCGTCGCCGAAAGCCGCGCCGTCGTGTTCGTCGATGCGGCAAAGGAAGGGCAGGCGCCGTTCGAGTTCCGCCCCTTGAAACCGCAAAAGGAAATTTCGTTTTCGACCCACGCGATGTCGCCCGAAAGCGTCTTGGCTCTCGCTGCCGAACTCTACGACGCGACGCCGCCCGCTTGGATTCTCGCCATTCGCGGCTACAAATGGGAACCCAACGCCCCGCCCACGGAACAGGCCCGCGCCAATCTCGTTGCCGCCCGCGATTTCCTGCGGCAATGGCTTCGATCTCCGATCCGTCTCTCGCCAAGCCCGCCAAGGTGTGAAGGGTAGGGCGGGCCCGCCGGCCCGTCGGGCAGCAAACGCCAACTGCGAACAAACGATAATTAGGTAGGGTCGCCGCGCCGCGGCGACCGGACGGGAATTTCAACCGCGGATGAACACCGATTCGCACGGATGGCAGACAAGTCCAAGCTCGATCCTTCAACGCAAGAGGCGCAATGGGCGCAAAACGAACGCAAACGGTTCGAAATCCATTTTCTTGCCAAGTACACAAAGACCGCCAAGGTTCGGATGCCTGAGCGGGCCGGCCGGAACCCATTCACTGCGGGTCGCGCGGGCCGCATCTGCGATTGGCTGCACATCCCCATCTGGATTTGCTCCCCGATGGTGGATTTTCTAGCGGGGCAGGCTCTGTCCTGCCCGGTTTCAAACAGGATCGCCGGTGCCAAGGCGGGCAACACGGAGGTTGCCCCTCCAGTTCCAGGATTGCAGGGGGCGTTTCGCGCTTGCGTGCGGGAACGCCGCGGCGCACACTCCCGGCCCAACGAGGAGGCTTTCAATCCATGAAAACCGGGTGGATGGTTGGGTGTTTGTGGGTCGCGGGGGGAACGTTCGTTGCTTCTTCCTTCGCCGCCACGCGCTACGTGAACGTGTCGAACGCGGCGCCGGCGGCGCCGTACACCAACTGGGCCATGGCCGCCACGGCCATCCAGCCGGCCATCGACGCGGCCGCCAGCGGCGACGAAATCCTCGTGGCGCCGGGAACGTACCTTTTGTCGGGCAGCCCGGTGCATCTGCCCGTCGAGAAAACGCTGACCGTGCGGAGCACGCTTTCGCGCGCGGCGGTCATCGATGCGCAATCGTTGAGCCAGGGCGTATTGATTTACGGCACCAACAGCACGTTCGCCGGTTTCACGGTGTGCAACGGACTGTACGGCTCACGCGGTGGCGGCATCGTGGTGGCCCGGCCGTGCACGGTGCCGATTGTCTGGTAACGAGCAATCGGGCCTTTGGCGGCGGCGGCCTCTTGGTTTCCGGCGAAGCCACCAACGCGCGGGTCGAAGATTGCACCATCGCGGACAATGTCGTCGATGAAAGCGGCGGCGGCGTCACGCTCTACAACAATTCCCTGGGTTGCCTCGACCGGTGCGTCATCCGGAACAACGTCGCGTCGAACGGCGGCGGCGGGGTTTGGCTTCAGCACGGCGGTGCTATTTCGAATTGCTGGATCACGAACAACCGCGTGACGGACACGAACGGCTATGGCGGCGGC
>JAKLIL010000168.1 GCA_022709625.1 Verrucomicrobiota bacterium | reverse complement strand
AGCCGCGTCCGGGCCATCAACTGGGCGATGGCGGCGGAAGTGGCGCGGCGCACCGCTGCTTCTTCGTCCGCGGAAACCAAATCGCGGGCGGCGATTTTCGCGCGGAGGGCGGAAGCGTCGATCCGCACGAGGCCGGTGCGCAGCGCGCTACGCTGGAGATGGTAGTCGATGATGGGGTGTGCGGATTCCGGGTCGGCGACCCGCAGGAAGCGCTCGGGGCGGTTTTCGAGCGCGATGGCCAGCAACATGGCCTTTTTCCGGAGCGGATCTCCGGCGTAGCCCGGGATTTCGGCGAGGATTTCCAGCAGCGCGAAGAGCGGCTTGGGCGCCGCCTGGGCGCGGCGCAACACGGCGGCGGGCGTTTCGCGCCGCCCCTTGAACCAGTCGGCGTAGCCGCGGATCAGCGCGAGATGCTCGGGCCACAGGGGCAGGGGATTCCGGCCGGAATCGTCGTGGAAGACGGCGTCGAGTTGGGCATCGCTTGCGGCGGCCAACGACTCGGGCTGGAACCGGCGGGGATCGTTCTGCCAGGCGCGCGTGCAGGCGCGCCAAAGGAAATCGGAGCCCTTGAGATCGCGGCCATCGCGCCGCGCGACCATGGGGGCGGCCCAGCGGTCGCCGACTAGTGTCCAGAAGCCGAACTGGTGGGCGCAGGCAAAGAAGAAATAGTCCAGGACGTCGGTCCGGCCCCGCTCGGGATAGATGAAGCCTTCGCTCAGCGAGCAGAAGTCGAACGGCGGGACCGTTTCGGCCTTGCGCAGGTATTGCGCGAACGCTTCGACTTGGCGTTCATCCACCCGGACGGCCGGAGGTTCGGTTCCGGAGGCATGGGTGGCCGGGGTCACGGCCGCGGCGGAATGCGGAAGGGCAGATCGGCCTGCGATTGGCACTGCATGGCGGTGCCGTCGCGGGCCACGAGCGTGAGCACGTGGGGGCCGGAGGCGAGTCCGGACAGATCGAGGGGGTATTCGATCTCGTAGGAACGGACCGCGCCGAGATGGATGGACGCGGCGGCGCGACCTACGCCGTCCGCGACGACGAGGCGGTCGGTGCCGGCCTTCGCGCCGACATAGAGGCCGTTGGCCGAGCCTTGCTCGGCGAAAACGGAGAAAGACAGCGGCTGGCCGTCGGCGTCCAAGGGGGAACGGGCGGAAACCACGAGGCGGTCGGATTTGGCGGCGGCCGAGATTTGGCCCCCGCCCTTGGAATTGATGGCCCAAGCCAGGCCGGCGGCGGCCGCAAAGGAGTTTTCGCCCGGGGCGATCGTATAGACGAACCGGTTCGTGCCGATTTGCGCCACCAGTTCGTTGCCGGCCGGAGCGAAGGGGCGCACCACGGGATCACGGTGGCGGCCGTCGAGATAGAGATCGAGGAACACCGGCGGCGCGCCGCGTTCGTGGGCGGCCAGCCCGATCTGCAACGTGACTTCGCCGTCGATTTCGGCGTTGAAGGCGGGGGCGTTGATTTGCACCGCCGGGGGCGCGGCAAAGGGCGCGGCCAGCGGGTCGCCGACCCAGATGCCTTGGTACGGATTGCGCACCGACATGGCCAGGGCTTCGCCCGCGGTGAAGCCGCGCGCGTACCAGAACGCGATCATCGGATCGGGAAATTTCACTTCGTAGGCGCAAGGTTCGGCGACGGTGCCGTACGAAGCGGTGGCACCGAGCCGCAACCAGTCCCAGACCGTGCTTTGGTTGAAGCAGGGATCGGGAACCATGCCGGCGCAGGAGGTGAGGTGATCGGCAATGGCCCCGGGGGCGAAAACCGCCCGGGCGAGGTTTTCGGGGATGATGGGACAACCCGTCAGGTAGCCCAGGATGGGCTGGGACGGCAGGGGCGAATCGCTGGCATGGGTTGCGAGCCGGTCTGCCTGGCCGAAGAGGGAGAACAGGCGGGCCACGAGCGGATAGGTGCGGTGGCGGATGTTGCGGGCGTTGTCGCCGGAGCCGAAGAGGCAGAACGCGCCGTCGGGAAAAGCGGCGGCGGAGGCCACGGCGCGGTCCACGACCTGCTTGGCGGTCTCCAGATCGTGCGCGGTCAGCAGGAACGCGATGGGCGCGTTGGTCCGGTTCCAGCCGGCGGTGGAGGTGTAGGCGGTTTCGCTGCCGTAATACTGGTTGACGGAATTGGTGGCGAGATTGCAGGTGGGCGCGTGGGGCGCGATCGGCTTGTAGCCGTAGAAGAGCGCGGCCGTGATGCCGTTGTTGTCTTCGACGCGCGACGGGATGTCCATGCACAGCACGACGAAGTGGATTTGGCCGGCGAGCCGGTTCGAAGCGACGTGCGCCCAGATCGGCGCGCGGATTTCGCGCTCGAAGGCTTCGCGCGACAGCGAGGGCTGCCGCGCCCGGGTCTTGAGGGTGCACAGGTGCGTTTCGGGTATGCCGTGCTTCTCGAGATAGTAGAGGCCGAGCGCGCGGGAATCGCGGCTGGCGCCGTTGACGACCACCAACGTGTTCAGCGGGCCGGCGCCGCCGCGCACCGGCGCGGGCAGCAAGCCGAGGACGAGCAGCGCAATCCACAAGCGAGATTTCATAGGCGCCCGATTGTCGCGGATGGGCGCCGAAAGTGCAAGGCGGGAACGCAGCGGGAACGCAGCGTCAGCCGGCCTGGGCCAAGCGACGGTAGCGGGCCAAATACCGCGCGGCGATGGCCGTCCAATTGAAATCGCGCGCGCAGCGTTCGCGCAGGGCGGCGATCTCGGGCCCGGGCCCGGCGCGGAGGAAGTGGTCCAGTTTGGCGGCCAGGTGGGCGGCGTCGGCGTTGCGGAAAAGCCAGGGATAATCCGCGCCGACGACTTCGACGTTTTCGGCGATGTCGGAGGCGAGGACCGGCACGCCGCAGGACACGACTTCGAGCAGCATCATGCTCATGGCTTCGATTTCGGAGGGGAAGATGAAGAGCCGGGCGCCGGCGACGAGTTCGAAGAGTTCGGGCTGGGTCAGGAGTTGGGGGACCAGCACCACCCGCGGCAACGCGCGGCAGCGGGCCAGCAATTGTGCCGAGTATTCCCGGTTGTGGCCTGCGAAGCCGCCGACGACGAGCAGCGGCAGGCCGTCCCCGCGCCGTTCGTAGGCATCGAGGAGGTGGTGGAGGCCCTTGGTGGGGTCCATGCGGCCCGCGGCGAACATCAGGTATTGGCCGGGCACGAGGCCGTGTTTGGAGACGAGTCCAGTGCTGGGAATGGCCGGGTCCGGATCGACGCCGTTGGGGATGAACTCGATGGGAGTTTTCACGCGCGCCTGGACGTCGGCGACCTTGGCGCGGGCCACGGTGGTGAGGGCGTGGCAGCCGCGGATGAAGGCGGCCTCGCAGAAGCGCAGGAACGCCTTGGCGAAGCGGCTCCACTTGGCCCTTTCGTAGGGATTGCCGTGGAACGTGCCGAGAATGGGCAGGCCGGGGCGCAGGACGCGCAGGATCCAGGCGAAGGGCCCGAAGGCGGAATCGTGGGCGTGGGCGAGATCGGGGCGCAACACGAGCGCACAGTGCAGGGCGCTCAGGAAAAAGTAGGAGGTGGCCTTGCTGTGCTTGCCGTGAAAAGCCGGAATGGGGTGGATGCGGACGTTCGGCGCGAAATCGAACGCGCGCGGCTGGGCGGGGGTGCGGACGACGTAGACGTGGTAGCGGTTGCCGTCGTCGGCGGGCAGGTGGCGGACGATGTTTTCGGCCACGCGGTCGGCCCCGGCGAAGGCCGGAAGCGATTTGCTGCCGAGAACCGCGACGTGCATGCCGGACCTACTTGTTCATCGCGTTGTTGTAGGCGCCGTAAGGCTGCTCGGTTTTTTTCTGGAAGGTCGGCCGGAAGGTCTTGCCGAGCCAGCTCTCGCGTTTCGGGGCGACGGGTGGTTGGGCCACGTTGGAAAAGTCCACCGCGCGGTCGAAGTCGATGGGCAGGCCCAAGGTCGCGCGGAGCTTGTTGACGAACACCCACCCCAGGGGTTTGAGCCGCGGCAGCTTGGAGAAATGCTTGTTGCGCATGGCGGTTTTGGCCGAGCCGACCATCCAGCAGTTGTGGGCGCAATGGGCGACTTTGGCGCGGGCGGCGACGGCGCGGGGCCCGGAATAAATTTCCTTCCAGGTTTGGGTGGTCAGGTCGCCGATTTCAAGGTCGGGGCGAACGTTGCAGGCATAGACGCGGCCCCACGGATCCACGAACGCGAAATCGCGCCCGGCCGTGCAGGGGATCAGACGGGGCTGGCCCAGGATTTTCTTCATGAGGCCGAGGTTGAGATAGGCCCGGAACCAGTTCTTGGGCCGGCGCGACTTGAGCATCTCGACGATCAGCGGCTCGACGGCGCGGGCGATGCGCACGCGGTTGTAGGGTTCGTTGTCGATCTTGTGGAACTGGAATCCGTTGTGCAGGGCGGAGGTGGCCATCTCGCCGCCGAAAGAACAGCACAACCGGTACAGATCGAGGATCTGGTCGCAGTTGTCGTCCTGGAAGGTGGTGGCGAAACCCAGGTCGCGGCCGCCGGCGGCCACGAGGCGTTTCATGGTGGCCAGCTTGCGCTCGAATCCGTTCTTTTCCCCGCGGATGGCGTCGTTCTTGGCCCCGATGCCCTCGAGGGAGATGCGGATTTTGACGTCGGGATGCTTGGCCACGATGCGCTCGAGCTTGTCGCCCTGGAGGCCGTTGGTGGAGATTTCCAGTTGGCGCGTCTTGGGATGGAGCAGGTCCACGATCTCCTCGAGGTCGGCGCGGAGGGTCGGTTCGCCGCCGGTCAGGTTGAGGTAGTCGAAGCCGTTCGGGAGCTTGGCCAGGACGGCTGGCGCGACCTCTTCGGCGGGGAGGGTGGGGTGCTGCCAGATATGGCACATGGAACAGTGCGAATTGCAGCGGTAGGTCAGGATGATGGAAATATCCATGATGCCGGACGATAGCGGATGGGGAGGGGGGAGGCAAGGACGGGGAGAGGAGGGGAGCGTGAATCAGAACTCATGAAAAAGCCGG
>JAKLIL010000167.1 GCA_022709625.1 Verrucomicrobiota bacterium | reverse complement strand
GTTCTGCCGCGGATTCCGTTGCCCGCGCACGTTGACCGCGTCGCGGTGGTCGGCAGTTTTCTGGACGATTGGGAAGGCGACCTGCCTTTGGCTTCGGTCGGCGCCGGCCGCTGGGAGGTCCGCCATCGCCTCGGGCCCGGAGTTCATGATTACAAATTCCGCCTGAACGGCGAAACGCATCTGGTTACCGACGTGCGTGCGGCGGCGTTTGTGTCCGATTCGCACGAGGGGTTCAACGCCCGCCTCGAGCTGGACCAAGAACAGGACGTGGAATTCCGCTTCGATGAAAACGATCCGCATTTCCGCCGGACGGACGCCGCGCGGATGGACGACGATTGATCCGCTCCGAAGCGGGTCCCGGACGGGCGTGGGGCTTCGCGGTCCCGCGCTAGGTGCGGGCGCGCGTGCGCCGCCGCTCAAGGTGGACCAGCACGAAGGTCAAGCCGCCGAGAGCGGCGGTGGCGACGAGGCCGGCGGGGGAGAGGGGCGCCAGCCGGAACGCCTGCGCCAGCGGGGGCACGTAGATCACGGCAAGTTGCAGGACCAGCGTCAACAGCGTGAGGCCGACCAGCGGGCGATTGCGTCCAAAGCGGAAGGGTCGGTCCTTCAGCGCCCGCAGGCCCCAGGCCTGGCCGATCTGCGCGAAGCCGATTGCCGCGAACAGCACCGTTTGCCATTCGCCTCCGCCGAGGTCGTATCGGTACCAAATTCCGGCCAGACCCAGCGCCGCCAAGGCAATGAACAGGCCCATCCAGACGACGTGTGCGAGGACGGGGCGATCGAGGATCGCCGCGTTGGGGCGCCGCGGAGGGCGGTTCATCACGTTGGCTTCCGCAGGCTCCAATCCCAGTCCCAGCCCCATCAGGCCGTCGGTCAACAGGTTCAGCCACAGCAGATGCAGCGGTCGCAGCGCCATGGCCGCAATGCCGGCCAGGGGCGCCAGCATCATCGCCAGCACCTTGCCGAGATTGCCCCCGAAGGAATACTGGATGAAGCGCACGAGATTGTCGAAAATGGTGCGGCCTTCCTCGATCGCGGAGACGATGGTGGCGTAGTTGTCGTCCAGCAGCACCATCGCCGCGGCCTCTTTGGCCACGTCCGTGCCGGCCCGGCCCATGGCCACGCCGATTTCCGCCCGCTTGAGCGCCGGCGCGTCGTTCACGCCGTCGCCGGTCATGGCGACGATGTGCCCGCGGCGTTGCAGCGCGCCCACGATGCGCAGCTTGTCTTCGGGCGAGACGCGGGCATAGACGGAAATCTCTTCGGCCCGCGCTTCCAACTCCGCCGCGGACAGCGCCGCCAACTCGGTTCCGGCCAAGACGACCGGATCCGCGCCTGCCGGCGCCAACCGCAGATGGCGGGCAATCGCCGCGGCGGTGACCGGATGATCGCCGGTGATCATGACCGTGCGGATGCCCGCGGCGTGGCTGGTGGCGATCGCGGCGCGGACGGCGGCGCGCGGCGGATCCAGCATGCCGATCAAGCCGCAAAACACGAGGTCGGACTCGATCTCCGGCGCGTGGGCGCGGTGTGGCGGCGGGGTGTCCAGGAGCCGGAACGCGAAGCCCAGCACCCGGATGCCTGCGTCGCCCAACCGTTCGTTTTCGGCCAGGATTCTTTGGCGCATCGCGTCGGCGAGGGGCACGATGCGTCCCCCGTCCACGACGTGCGCGGCCAGTTTGACGATACCATCGGGGGAGCCCTTGACCGCCGCCAGCACGGGCGCCGCCATGCACGCCGGCAGGGGATAGTCGCCGGCGTCGCCCGCGTGCAGGGTCGTCATGCGCTTGCGGCCGGAGTCGAACGGGTATTCCGCGAGGCGCGGCAGTTCCTCGCCGAGCGATTGCGTGGCGATGCCGAAGCGTTCGGCGGCGACCAGCAGCGCGGTTTCCGTGGGATCGCCGATGGCGCGGGGCGGTTTTCCGGATTCCTCGTGCACGAGGTGGGCGTCGTTGCAGAGCGCGGCGCATAGCAGCAGGGGGGCCAGTTCCGGCTCGTCGGCGGGCGCGGGATGCGCGGGTGCCGTCGGTTCGTCCGGCAGAATCGCGGCTCGGTTCAGGGTATGCAACTCGGTGACCGTCATCCGGTTTTCCGTCAAGGTTCCGGTCTTGTCGCTGCAGATCACGGTGACCGAGCCAAGGGTTTCCACGGCCGGCAACTTGCGGATCAGGGCCTGGCGCTTGAGCATGCGCCGTCCGCCCAAGGCCAGCGTGGCCGTGATGACCGCCGGCAAGCCCTCCGGCACGACCGCCACCAGCAGGCTGACGGCCGTCAGGATCGTTTCGCCGAAAGGATTGCCGCGGGCCAGGCCGATGGCCAGCAACAGAAGCGCCGCTCCCAGACCGGCGATCGACAGGTGCTTGCCCACCTGCGCCAGCTTGCGCTGCAGCGGCGTGCGGCCCGCGGACATGTCCTGGATCATGCCGGCGATCTTGCCCAGTTCCGTGTCCATGCCGGTCGCGACCACGATGCCCTCGCCGCGGCCACGGGCCACGAGCGTGCCCATGAAGGCGAGGTTCCGGCGGTCACCCAGCGGCAGTCGTGCGTAGCCCAGTGCATCGGTCTGTTTGTCGACCGCGGCCGATTCGCCCGTCAGCGCGGCCTCCATCAGGCCGAGGTTTACTGTTTCCGTCAGCCGCAGGTCGGCCGGCACAACGTTGCCCGTCTCCAGCCGGACGAGGTCGCCGGGTACGAGTTCGCGCGCGGGGATTTCGCGCAGCACGCCGTCGCGCCGCACGCGGACCACGGGGCTGGCCATCTGCTTCAGCGCGGCCATGGCTTTTTCGGCCCGGTATTCCTGGACGAACCCGAGAACCCCGAACAGGACTACGATCGCCAGGATGGCGACGCATTCGGTCGCGTCGCCCAGCCCCAGCGCCAGGGCCGCCGCCGCCACCAGGATCAAAATCATCGGCTCGGTAAACTGGGCCAGAAGCATTTTCCAGGCCGGGCGGGAGATGGTTTCCCGCAGTTCGTTCGGGCCGTGGGCGGCGAGCCGGGCGACGGCTTCGGCCGCGGCGAGACCTTGGGGCGAGGTGCGCAATCCGGCCAAAACCTCCGCGATTTGGCGGACGTGCGGGGCGTTCATTCCTGTTCTTTCGTCATTCGTAAAAAAGGCGCCGGAAGGGCGCCGGACATCGAACAGAACTGGAGGCGCGGATCGGGATCGAACCGATGCATAAGGATTTTGCAGACCCTCGCCTTACCACTTGGCTACCGCGCCATTCATGTCGGGGAGCAAGATAGCGGCGGCGGCATTTTCTGTCAACCCGGCGCGCGGAATTTTTGGCCGCCCGCGGCGCGTACGGTCGCCGCGGGTGGGTTCCCGTACGAGGGCGGGTGCCCGGGAGGGGGCCCGCGGGCGAGCGGACGGCGGCGCTGACACGCTAATCGCGCGATTTTCCATTCCGTGCATGGGCGCCGCGTTTGTTGGTTGCCGTCTCCCGTATTAGAATGTTGCCGGTTGGCGTTGCGCCGGCAACCCGGGGGCGGGGATCGCCGCCGCACATGGCAAAACGCCGGATTATGGGCCTGTAGACGGCTTTGTGGATTCACCCGCCCCGGATCGCCTTTAATCTTAGTAGCCAACCCTCATGGAATCCATGAAGATCGCACGTGAAATTTAAGTAGACGGAGCTGTTGGCATCCGGTAGATTGTTCCCGAACGGAAAGGATAAGTATGTCGACGATCATGAAAGAACTGAAAGCGGAAATTTCCCGGCTGGCCCGGCGCGAGGTCCGCCAGGCTTTGGCTCCCATCCAGCGCATCAATGCCGCCCGCCGCGGGTTGCTGGCTGATTTGCGCCGGCGACTCGTCGCCCTGCAAAAAGAGGTGAACGCCGCCAAGAAAACCGCGGTGGCGGGCAAGGTGGCGGCGGAAACCGGCGAACAGCCGGCCCGGTTCTGGATCACGGGCAAGGGCGTGCGCGCCATGCGCAAGCGCCTGCGCCTGACCCAGACCCAATTCTGCCGTCTGGTTGGCGTGAGTATCGCGACGGTGGTCAACTGGGAGCGCACCGGGGGCAAGATTCCCGTGCGCCGCAAGGCGACCGTGGCCGCGCTCCGGCAAATCCGCACCATGAATAAGAAGGCGGCGGTCGAGATTCTCGGCAAGCCGGCGACCAAAAAGCCTTCGCCCAAGCCCAAGAAGAAGAAATAGGCCGCAACAAAGCACCTGTTCCCCGGATGGCCTCCGGGGGCGGCGGCAGACTGAGCTTTTCCCTGCCCTTGGCAATCGGGGGCAGGGTTCGCATTTATCCGGAAGGCGGGGGGGGCATCCGTAATCCTGTGTGTGGCGCTGGAGCAAAATGATTGAAGGTGGTTGAATTTGGGCGAATTCGGTTGAAAAGGCCTTTAATTCGATGAAAAACGGGCAGGAATGAAGGCGGAGTGGGATCGGAGTATGAAAAGGGTCACGGAGCCGGATCGCTAAGGGTCTGAATCCGTGACCATAAGGGTCAGAAATTCTGGATGATCAACTCGGATCTGGAGGGCGCCCGGCTCAAGGCGGACCTGCCAACTGTGTACTTAAGGGTCACATGGGCGATCTTAAAGGGTCGGAAAATCGAGCGCGCCTGTTTGCAGTCGCCCAGCGACAGGATGAACCGGCCGTTGATTCCGGCCAACAAATCGGCCAGATTCTAATAGCGGTCGAAATGGACCGCATAGTCGTCTTCACCTCCGACATAGGGTGGATCGATGAAGAAAAGGGTATGCTGGCGATCGTATCTGCGGATGCAGTCCAGGGCATCCAGGCATTCCACGTTGACCTTCTCCAACCGCCAGTGAGCGTCGAGGAGAGTCTCCTCTATAGTGGTCAGATTCAGGCGCGGGGTCCCCGACATGACCGTCCCATAACTCCGGCCATACCGTCCCATAACTCCGGCCATTTGGCTTTCCCCCGAATGCCAGGCGCTGAAGGTAGTAGTACCGGACAGCGCGCTGAATGTCGGTAAGGGTCTCGGGGCG
>JAKLIL010000166.1 GCA_022709625.1 Verrucomicrobiota bacterium | reverse complement strand
GGATCCCAGCGGCAGCCGTGTCGCGCAATGAACAGCCGGCCGCGGCGAACGGCGGCAACTGAACCCGCGCCTCCGGCGCAGGCCAGCTACGGCTACTTGAACAGCACGCGGGTGCGAACCTTGGCCGCCGCCGGGATGGCCTTCGGATCCGAGAACACCGCTGTCTGGAGCGCCTGCCGGCATTTGCAGGCAAAAGGCGCGGCCTCCAGGGCCTTGGCCGACGCCACGATGATGGCGCGGGCTTTTTCGGTCCCTTGGTTCAGAATGCGGACAAGGTCGGTAATCTCCACCTCGTCGCCCGCGCGCCAGCAGTCGTAGTCCGTGGCGATGGCGAGGGTGGCGTAGCACATCTGGGCTTCGCGCGCGAGGCGGGCTTCGGTCAGGTTGGTCATGCCGATGACGGTGGCGCCCCACGCGCGGTACAAATGGCTTTCCGCCCGCGTGGAAAACTGCGGGCCTTCCATGCAGACGTAGGTGCCGCCCGCGACGACCGGAACGCCGGCGCGCCGCGCGCCGGCGCAGAGCAGGTCGCGCAAACCGAGACAGATCGGATCGGCGCAGGACACGTGGGCCACGATCCCCTTCTCGAAAAAGGTGTGCGGCCGGAGACTCTTCGTGCGATCGATGAATTGGTCGATCAGCACGATGGTCCCGGGCGGGATATCCTCCTTCAGGCTGCCTACGGCGCTGACCGACACCAGGCGCTCGACGCCGAGCTTTTTCATGCCGTAGACGTTGGCGCGATAGTTGACTTCGCTGGGATTGAACCGGTGCCCCTCGCCGTGGCGCGGCAGGAACGCCAATTCCCCGCCCTGGAAGGTGCCGACGACGTACGGAGCCGAAGGCTTCCCGAACGGCGTGGCCACCGTCACGCGCCGGACGTTTTCGAGTTCCGGGAAGCGGTACAGCCCGCTGCCCCCAATGATTCCCAGCTTGATCCGCTTGGCTTTGCTATTCATAGGTCACCAACGCCTCCACGGGCCCCAGCGGCGCGAGTTTTGCCCGGCCCTTGAGGAAGCCCAGTTCGATAACAAAGCCGAAGCCGACCACTTGGCCGCCGCATTTCTGGACCAACCGCGCCGCGCCCTGGGCGGTGCCGCCCGTGGCCAGCAGGTCGTCCACGACGAGTACGCGGTCGCCGGCCACCACGGCGTCGGCATGCATCTCGAGCGCATCCGTGCCGTACTCGAGTTCGTAGGTTTCCTTCGCCGTTTTCCACGGCAGTTTGCCGGGCTTGCGCAGGGGGACGAAACCGGCGCCGAGTTGCATCGCGAGCGGCACGGCGAAAATGAATCCGCGCGCTTCCATCGCCGCGACTTTGTCGATTTGCCGCCCCTGGAACCGCGCCGCCAGGCCGGCGATCGTCCGCCGCAGCGCCGCCGCGTCCAGCAGCAACGGGGTGATGTCCTTGAACAGGATTCCCTTCTTGGGGAAATCCGGCACGTCGCGAATCCGCGCAACGATTTCTTGGATCAGTTCCATTTCATTCTCCTCCTGGCTGTTCTTGGAATGGGCGGGGCCGTCGCTGGCCGGTCCCGCGGAGCGGGTACGGTCAGCGCGCGGTTCCCCAGTGCGCACCGAAAGGCCAATAGACGAAAAAGGAGGGCCCCACCAGCGCTTTTTCCGGCACGGGACCGAAATAGCGCCCGTCCAGGCTTGAAAAGGTATTGTCGCCGAAGGGCAGGAATTGCCCGGCGCCCACGTTGATCTCGGCGGCCTCGGCAGGCAATCGCGATCCGGGCCGCACGACGTAGCCGCGGTAGCGGGGATCCGTCGTCAGGCGCTTGAACGGGAACGGCTCCGTCACTGGCTGTCCATCCACCGCCAGATGGCGGTCGCGGATCGCAATGGCTTCGCCGGGCAAGCCGACGAGGCGTTTGATGTAGAAGGTGTCGGCGCGGATACCGAGCCGTTCCTTGTCCGGAATATAGTTGGTGTCGAACACGACGATCTGGCCGCGCCGGGGGCGGGCGAAGTTGTAGGCCACTTTGTTGACGAAGACATGGTCGCCCTGCCGGACGCGGCCCGACGCGATCACCTGCCCCTGCGCCACGCGGTCGCCCGGCTGGAACCGCAGATGCATGCTGTGGGCCGGATCGATGAAGGGACTGTCCGGCTGCATGGCCAGTCGCACCGGATGGATCGCCGCGCCGATGCGATAGCCGTACTGGTCGTCGTATGGACCGGCGAATTCGATCCGCCCGGTGGCCTTGGCCTTGACTTCGACATAGCGTTCGCCGAACACGGCGAGATTGAGCCAACTGACGGGGGGATAGTCCAGCCAGCGCCGGCCGTCCTGCGGCTGGACCGTCACGCCGTTGAGCGTGGGCTGCATCGAGCCGGTCGGAATCTTGAAGGGCTGAATGAAATATGTGCGACAGGCCATGGCCAAGCCGATGGCGACCACGAGCACTTCGAGGTTCTCGCGCCATTTGGGGAAAGGCCGCAGGGGCATCAGGCGGTCGGCCGCCGCCGCCGCGCCCTCGCAGGCGGCTTCCAGCCGGTCCCACGCGCGCGCCGCCCAGGCCGTCCGCAGCGCGGCCTCGGCGGCGACCGCCGCCGCCACGTCCGCCGGCGGCGCGACGTCTGCGCGCATCCGCCGCGCATGGCGAACGACGTGTTGCGCCAGATGGACGGTCTTTTTCAGCCGTCGTTTTGCGAAATAGTTCACGGCGCCCTCACTGTTTCGACTTCAGGACGGCGATAAACGCCTCCTGGGGAATGCCGACCTTGCCGAACTGCTTCATGCGCTTCTTGCCTTCCTTCTGCTTCTCCAGCAGCTTGCGCTTGCGGGTGATGTCGCCGCCGTAGCATTTGGCGGTCACATCCTTGCGGAACGGCCGGACCGTCGTGCGGGCGATGATCTTGGCCCCGATGGCGGCCTGGATCGCGATGGCAAACTGCTGCGGGGGAATCAGGTCCACGAGCACCTCGCAGATCTGGCGGCCGCGCGCCTCCGCCTTGGCGCGGTGCACGATGCAGGAGAAGGCCTCGACCACGTCGCCGTGCACGAGGATGTCGAGTTTCACGAGGTCGTCCTCGCGGTAGCCCGCCTCCTCGTAGTCCATCGAGGCGTAGCCGCGCGACAGGCTTTTGAGCCGGTCGTGGAAGTCGATCAGGATTTCGTTCAGCGGCATGCTGCAGGTGAGCATCACGCGCTTGGCGTCGAGGGTTTCCGTGCGCTCGATGACGCCGCGCTTGTCCAGCACCAACTTCATCATGTCGCCGATCTGTTCGCCCAGGCAGATCAGGAACATCTTCACGATGGGTTCTTCGATCGCCTCGATTTCCGTCGGATCCGGCAGGAAGACGGGGTTGTCCACCTCCTTGACGGCGCCGTCGTTCATCCGCACGCGGTAGACCACCCCCGGATAGGTCGCGATGATGTCGCAATCGTACTCCCGGCGCAGGCGCTCCTGCACGATCTCCATGTGCAGCAGGCCGAGGAAGCCGCAGCGGAACCCGAAGCCCAGCGCCACGCTGGACTCGGTCTGGTACTGGAACGAACTATCGTTCAAGGCCAGCTTTTCGAGCGAGTACTTCAGCTTTTCGTAGTCGTCTGCGTCGATGGGGTACAGGCCGGTAAAGACCATCGGGTGCATGGCCTTGAATCCCGGCAACGGATGGGCCGTGGGATTGCGCGCGCTGGTGACCGTGTCGCCGATCTGGATTTCCGCCGTGGCCTTGATGTTGGCCAGGAAATAACCCACCTGTCCGGCCTGGAGCGCGTCCGTGGGTTGCGGCTTGGGATTGAAGAGGCCGACTTCCTGCACTTCGTAGTCCTTGGCGGACCCCATCAGGCGGATGCGGTCGCCGCGCCGGATCGCGCCGTCGAACAGCCGCACGTAGATCATCCCGCCGCGGAAGGTGTCGTACTCCGAATCGAATACCAGCGCGCGCAGTTCGGCCGGCCGGGCGGACTGCGGCGGGGGGATGCACGCCACCAGCGCCTCGAGCACGTCCGGCACGCCGGCGCCGGTCTTGGCGCTCACATGGAAGCACTCCTCGCGCGGGATCGCGAAGATGTCCTCGATCTGCCGCGCGACGACCTCGGGATCGGCCGCCGGCATGTCGGTCTTGTTCAGGACCGGGATGATCTTGACGTGGTGGCCGGCCGCGAGGTAGCCGTGCGCCACCGTCTGGGCCTCCACGCCTTGTGTGGCGTCCACCACCAGCAGCGCGCCCTCGCACGCGGCCAGGCTGCGGCTCACCTCGTAGGAGAAATCCACGTGGCCCGGCGTGTCGATGAAGTTGAATTCGTAGGTCTGGCCGTCCCGCGCCTTGTACTTCATCGTGACGGGATGGGCCTTGATGGTGATGCCGCGTTCGCGTTCGAGATCCATGTCGTCCAGCAGCTGGTCGCGCTGGTCGCGCTTGGCCACCGCGCCCGTCAGTTCCAGCAGGCGGTCCGACAGCGTCGTCTTGCCATGGTCGATGTGGGCGATGATGCTGAAATTGCGGATCCGGGCCAAATCGTGCGCCGGACCGGCATCCGCCGGGGGCGCCGGGTTCGCCGGCGGGCCGGCTTCGTTCTCCTTGTAGAACTTCGTGGCCATAGATCGCTACATGGTAGGGCTGCCGCGCCGCCGGCGTCCGTTCACGGCAACAGCCCGGATGGCACGGCGGGCCGTCCCTACCCAAGAAATTGTTTTTCCGATTCCTTCGCGCATTTTGAAGCTAAAAAGTTTCCGGCCGTTGTCCGAACGCCGGCGTCAACCGGCCTTCCGCGCGGCTTCGGCGGTCCGGCGCATGGCGGCGATGGCGCCGCGCAGGTCGGCGGCCTGGAACAGCGACGAGCCGGCCAGCAAGACGTTCGCCCCCGCGGCGACGCAGCGCGCGCCGGTTTCCGCGGTGATGCCGCCGTCCACCGAGATGTCCACCGTCGGCAGCCGCGCAGCCGTTTCCGTTATTTTCGGAAGGCCGGCTTCCAGGAAGGACTGTCCGCCGAAACCCGGATGGACCGTCATGATCAGCACCTCGTGGAG
>JAKLIL010000165.1 GCA_022709625.1 Verrucomicrobiota bacterium | reverse complement strand
ACCTAACCGGTGGGCGTTCTTGCGCAGGGCCAGCCCGTTGTGCGGCGGCTGCCGCTGAATTCGCGGTATAGTTGTCGAAAACCACCGTCCCGGACAACAGAATGCGACAAGGTAAGGGTCGACCACCGGAAGCGTGTCGCAAAAAGCGGTAAATATCACTTTATGAAACCGACCCCTTTTTCCTTTATGAAACCGACCCCTTTTTCGACCCCTTTTTCGGGCGACAACGAACCGCATAGCGCCGAACGGACACCAGCAGCTGTGGGCCACTCCTCAGCGGATGACGATTCCATAGATCAGCATCTATTCGCAGATGCGCCCGTCATCCAAACAAAGACCCGGTCACTCAAGTTCGATGCCATAAAAAACTCCCGAAAAACGGTCGGGACGGAGCCCGACCCTCCAGAAATCCATCCATCCGGCGGTTTTTTGCTATTTGGCGTAATATTATGAATTTTTCCACGCAATGAAAAAATTTTCCACGCAATGGAAAAATAAGGGCGATTTGGGCTTCGGGCCACGCTTGGCCCTTGTCCCGGGACGGGACTTGTCCGGTATCTGCCGGTCAATCCGTTCGCGAAGCGCGCGCTTTCCACGCACGCAATGGAACAGTTTCCGCACAATGGAAAGAATTTGTCCACACTGTGGAAAACTCGGTATTAGGGCTGTTTTCAGGGGTTTGCCGCTGCGGTCGCTGTCACTCCCTCGCTCGCCGTGAAGGACCACGGCGCTATAGACCTCGCGTTCGTCCTGCGCCTTGAGGCTTGGACTCGGCACTCGGCTATTTAGGGCTGTTCTCCGGGGCTGTTGAGCGGAGCATGTCAGCGGCGGAATGAAACTGGGTTGAAAGGGCCGGTTTGAAATTGGATTTTCTTCTTCCGGCATCTTCTTCGCCCAATTTCCATTTTTTAACTCTTCTTCCGTCTTCTTCCCCCTATCGTAACGGGATGGATTTTCTTCGGTTGCCGGGCATGAGCTTCGTCGGCTTGATGCAGAGACATGAAGGCATACCCCAAACGCAAATGCCCGGATTGCGTGCGTTTGTACAAAGCAGATCTACCTGTATTGAGTGCGAAGCTGCTCCGGCAGATGCGCCAAAAGAAAAAGGGCGGTCCGGACGGACCGCCCTGGCCAGGCGCGGCGGGGATCAGAAGGCGTACTTCATGGCGACCTGGACGCGGTTGCAGTTGGCGTCGTCCTTGTCCAGGTAATCGGTGATCATGCGGGCGTATTCGAGCATGCCGGTGAGGGCGGGAGTGAACTTGTAGGCGGCGTTGGCCAGATACATCTGGTTCTTGGAGGGCTTGCCGGCGGCGAGATCTTCGTCTTCGGGATCATCGACGGAGTAGCCGAGGCCGAAGGACCACTTGTCGGTGGGATCGAAGAGCAACTGGGCGAAGCCGCCGACGGCCTCGATTTCCTCGCCGAGGGCCACGTTGACTCCCTGGCCGATGCCGCCGTAGTAGGTGTCGAGGTTTGCGCCCTGCCAGACGTTGCCTTGCACGGCCAGCGCTTTCGCGAGGGGCAGGTAGAGGGAGCCTTGGAGCGACCAGGTGTCGTAGTCCTTCGCATCGGAATCCGTCACGCCGGCGGTCTCCGTCACAACGCCGTTGGCGTTGGTCGCAGCCGTTCGCGTCACGCCATCGACGGTTTCCTGGCCGTAGTGGCCGGAGAACGCCAGACGGGCGGGTTTCTCGGCCCAGAGCTTCTGATGGAGGGCGAGGTTGAATTGGGCGGAGGGGAATTCGGCGTCCGCGCCGTCGTCGTAGCCGCCGCCGTCGAGATCCTCGCCGACGGTCTGGGCGGCGGCGATCTTGACGACGATCTTGGTGTCGTCGCCGAGCTTGATTTCCTGGGTGGCGCGGGCCTGTGGCCGGCGCAGGCCGAGCGCGCCGGCATCGGCGAGGTACGAGAAGTTGACGATGCGGGGCACGACTTCGATGAAGGTTTCCCAATCCTGGCCGAAGCGGAAGGCGAGGCCGGAGGAATGGGCAACGTCGACGTAGGCAAGGCGGATCCGGGGGCTGTAGGAGTTGGGATTGCCGGTGCCGTAGAAGTCGATTTCGAATTTGCCTTGGCTCTTCCAGGCGCCGACGTCGGGGCCGAAGACGTTCAGGCCGAGGCGGCTCTCGCGGGCGCCAAAGTGGAACTGGGCATCCTTGCCGTCCGTTTCGGGGAGGACGTAGAAGGAGAAATCGGCCTTCGGGGCGGTGGCCTGGGTTTCGTAGGACATGTCGAGCCGGGCGTAGCCGTAGATCTGCAGGCGCAGGTTGCCGGCGTCTTTCAGGACGACTTCGAGGGCGAGGGCGGGAACCGCCAGACAAAGGACAAGGACCAGGGCCAGCAGGACTTTCATCGCGAAACCTCCTTGTTTTTTTCCATTCGCCGCAGATTCTTTCAGAAGAAACAGCGGAGGGTCAACCTTCTTTCCAATATATTTTTTGCGACCCGCGGGTGGCAATCCCGGACCGGACATGCTAATGTGTTCCGGCAACTTCAGAAAGGAGCACGTCCATGTCCGAATTCAGCAGTACGATCCAGCAGGCCGATTGGAAAACCGAAAAGCACGCGCCTGTCATCGAGGCGCCGGAGGCCGTCAAGGCCGGCGAATTCTTCACGGTCCAGGCGGGGCTGGGCAAGGCCATTGCCCACCCAAACACGGCCCAGCACTACATCGCCTGGATTTCGCTCTATTTCCTGCCCGACGGCGCCAAGCTGCCCATTCAGCTTGCTCACGCCGAATTCAAGGCCCACGGCGACTCCACCACGGACCAGCCCGGACCCGCGTACACCAACCCAAGCATGTGCGCCAGCGTCAAGCTGGCGAAGTCCGGCGTGCTGCAGGCGGTGTCCTACTGCAACATCCACGGCGTCTGGCAGTCCTCAAAGCCCATCGCGGTCGCAGGCTGAACCGCCGGCGGCTGCGCCGCGCGGCGCCCGAACGGACGGAAAGGTTTTCGCCCTTTCCGTCCGTTTGGCTTTATGCTACAGGCCTCGTTCCATGACGTCCCCCATCCGCATTCTCGATTCGGCTTTTCTGGACCGGCTGTCGGCCGCGGCCGCCGCGGTGCCGCGCCGGCGGAAGAACTACAACCTGCACGCGGCATCCGACTATCCCTGCCACCGGTTTTTCAACGCCATGTGCGCGAACACCTACGTGCCGCCCCACCGCCACCGCGATCCGCGCAAGGATGAAACGGTGGTGGTGCTGCGGGGCCGGCTAGGGGTGGTGATCTTCGACGCGGCCGGAACCGTCGCGACCGCCGCGGCGGTACGCCCGGGCGCGATCGTGGACGTGCCGCACGACACCTACCACAGCTGGTGCGCCCTGGAAGATGGCACGATCATTTTCGAGGCCAAGTCCGGCCCCTACCTGCCCCTCGCGCCGGAGGAAAAAGGAACCTTCGCGCCACCCGAGGGCGACCCGCGCGCGCCCGCCTATCTCGCCTGGCTCAAATCGCTATGCACCGAACAATGAATCCACCCCCCCCCGCCGCTTTCGTCATGGAACAGCAAAATCCCCCCGCCACGCCCGACTGGGCCAAGGACGCCGTCTGGTACCAGGTGTTTCCCGAACGGTTCCGCAACGGCGCCCCGCAGTCCAATCCCCAGGCCGACGATTTCGGCGGGGGCGGGATTCCCGGCTGGCGGGTGTGCCCCTGGGGCATGGAATGGTACGGGCGCGACGAGTGGGAAATGCCGCGCGCGGCGAATTTCTGGTCCACAGTGTTCGACCGCCGGTTCGGCGGGGATCTCGTCGGGCTGTGCGAAAAGCTGCCCTACCTGCAGCAACTCGGCGTCAACGCGATCTATCTCAACCCCATTTTCCGGGCGGCGTCGCTGCACAAATACGACGCGACCTGCTACCACCACGTCGATCCGGCGTTCGGTCCCGACCGCGAGGGCGACCTGCGCGCCCTGGCCGCGGCAAACGAAACCGAAGATCCCGCCACCTGGATCTGGACGGCCGCCGATCGGTATTTCCTCGACCTGGTGGCCGAGATCCACGCGCGCGGGATGCATGTCATCCTCGACGGGGTCTTCAACCATTCCGGCACCGGCTGCTTCGCGTTCCAGGACCTCAAGCGCAACGGGCCGAACTCGAAATACGCCGACTGGTACCAGGTCACGAAATGGCACGACGACGGCACCTTCGAATACGCCAGCTGGGACGGCTCCGGCAGCCTCCCGAATTTCGGCCGCGACGAAAACACGCTGCACCCCGGCGTCAAGCAGTACCTGTTCGACGCCACGCGGCGCTGGATGGATCCCTCGGGCCAGGGCCGGCCGGAGGAAGGCATCGACGGCTGGCGGCTCGACGTGGCCTACTGCCTGCCGCACGGGTTTTGGCGGGAGTGGCATGCGCATGTCCGCGCCATCAATCCCCAGGCCTACACCGCCGGCGAAATCGTCGGCCCCGCCCAGGACTGGATCAAGCCGGACGAATTCTCGGCCGTGATGAACTACGAATGGACCTATCCCACCCTCGCCTTTTTCAGCACCAACGCCGCGTACCTCGGCGCGGCGGATTTCCGCGCCCGGCTCGACGCCCTGTACGCGCGCCACGAGCCCGGTACGATCCTCATCCTCCAAAACCTGCTGGATTCGCACGACACCGGGCGCGCGCTGACGCTGTTCGAAAGCGCCGCGCCGCCCTTCACGGACTGGATGGACTATTTCGGCTGGCCCAAGGTGGCCGACAATCCCGAGTTGAAAACCCACCGGCCGGGGCCCGAGGCCAAGCAAGCCCTGAAACTGGCCGCCGTCTGGCAAATGACCGGCCCGGGCGCCCCGATGATCTACTACGGCACCGAAGTCGGCATGTGGGGCGCCAACGACCCCTGCTGCCGCCAGCCGATGCTGTGGAGCGACATTCCCGCCGAGGACGAAACGCAAGGCTTCCGCGTGCCCCTGCCCATGCCCATTCCGCGCGCGCCGGACATGGACCTCTTCGCGTTCTACCAGCGCCTCATCGGCATCCGGAACGCCGAACCGG
>JAKLIL010000164.1 GCA_022709625.1 Verrucomicrobiota bacterium | reverse complement strand
GGCCGTTCGCCACGATTTTTATTTTGTGAACCGGGCCCTCTGCGTCGTGCACACGAAGGCGGATCCTTTCCTGAAGCGTATGGCGTCCAAGGGACTCAAAATCCTGCGCCACGGGCGCCGGCTGCAAGACCAAGGGTGAGAAAGCAGGCGGGTCGGCATGCTCTGGGTCTTGGTCGTTTCGATGGCGGCGCTGGCCTACGTGTACGCGGGCTATCCCGTGCTCGTTTGGCTGCTGGCGCGGTTTTGCGAACGGCCGGTGAAAAAAGGTCCCCGCGGGGGTGGCGCCGCCGTGCTGATTGCCGCCCACAACGAAGCGGAAAACCTGCCCCGGAAACTGGAATGTCTCCTGGAATTGGCGCAGACGGAGCCAATCCGGGAGATCTGGCTTGGGCTGGATGGCTGCACGGATGGAACCGCGGAGCAGGTAAGGGAGACCAGAGACCAGAGACTACAGACCAGAGACCAAAGACAAAACGGGGACAGTCGGCAGGAAATTCATGATTCCAGTCTACAGTCTACGGTCGATAGTCTGCAGTCTCCGCCGAGGATTCAAATTCTTGAATTTGAAACTCGGCGGGGAAAAGCGGCGGTACTCAACGACCTAATGGCCGCAGCGACGCAACCCATCTTCGTGATGATGGATGCCCGGCAGCGCGTGGAAGCCGGTGCGATACCCAAGTTGCTGGAACATTTCGCGGACCCGCAGGTTGGGGTGGTGTCGGGGGCCTTGGTCTACGAATCGGCCGCAGGGGGGGCGCAAAAGGGCGCGGAATCGTACTGGGGATACGAAAAATTCATTCGGGCGTGCGAAAGCCGCTTTTGGGCGGTTCCAGGCGCCACGGGGGCTTTGTACGCCATTCGGAAGGAATTGTGCGTTCCCATTCCCGAAAACACGCTGGTGGACGATGTCCTCATCCCGATGCGAGCCGTATTAAAGGGGTTTCGATGCCTTTTTGAGCCTTCCGCGCGCGTTTTCGACCTCCCGACGGCCGATTTTGTCCAAGAAAACCTCCGAAAACGGCGAACATTGGCTGGGATTTGGCAAATAGGGCGTCTGGAGCCTCGCATTTACTCGTTTTTTGCGAATCCGATCTGGTTTCAATGGATCTCGCACAAGTTTTTTCGGCTTCTGACCCCGTTTTTGGTGTTTTTTTCCGTTGCCTCCTTGGCCTCGATGGAAAATTGGCGCGATCGGACATTGGGACTAGCTGGTTTGACCTTTTGGGGAATGGCGGGGTTGTCTATCGCCAGCGGCTTGGCCTACTGGAGCGGTCAGCGCTTTCATTCGCGCCTGTTGGGCCTGTTGGGCGCATTTTTCGGCGTCAATTGGGCTCTGCTGCAAGCGGCACGGGACGCTTGGACCGCCCGTTTCGAGCCGAAATGGCCCACAGGCGCCGGGGTCAGGCATTAAGAAAGTTAAGTTTTCGGCGAATTCTTAACTTTCTTAATGCCTGACCCCAAGGGGTGATGGATTGACTTTGCGCAGGGGGTTTGGGAGTGTTCGACCCTATGGCGACGCAGGCGGAAGCAAGCGGGTGGGATTTGGTCATCGAACCGCCGAGCGGGTGGTTCGACCTGCATTTCCGCGAGTTGTGGCGGTATCGCGACTTGGCCGGGCTGTTCGTGCGGCGCGACTTCGTGGCGACCTACAAGCAGACGATCCTTGGCCCGTTGTGGCACGTCATCCAGCCGTTGCTGACCACCCTGATGTTCACGGTGGTGTTTGGCCGGATCGCGGGCCTGCCGACGGACGGCGTGCCGTCATTCATTTTCTACATGGCGGGAACCACGGTTTGGGGATATTTCGCCAATTGCCTGAGCCGCACGTCCGGCACGTTTCTCGCCAATGCCGGCATTTTCGGGAAGGTCTATTTCCCGCGCATGGTTGTGCCGGTCTCGGTCGTGGTCTCGCAGCTCATCGCGTTCAGCATCCAATTTTGCTTTTTCCTGCTCTTTTACGTCCTGTTTCGGGCCCGGGGCGCGCCGCTCCAGCCCAATTGGGCGGTCGGCCTGTTGCCGTTGCTGTTGCTGATGATGGCGGGCTTGGGGTTGGGTTTCGGCATCATTATTTCCTCGCTGACCACGAAATACAGGGATCTCCAGGTCTTGGTGGGCTTCGGCGTCCAGCTGTGGATGTACGCCACCCCGGTGATTTATCCACTATCGACGATGAACGAGAAATACCGTTGGATTCTCGTGGCCAATCCGATGACGGCGGTGGTGGAAACCTTCCGGTATGGTTTCTTTGGCACGGGCGCCTTTTCGGCGGCGTATCTGGCCTATTCGGCCGTTTTCACCGTGGTCTTGCTGCTGGCCGGCATGGCCGTGTTCAACCGCGTCGAGCGGACGTTCATGGATACGGTGTAGGCGCGCAAAGCGCGAAGAGAAGACTACAGACAAGAGACTAGAGACCGGAGACTGGAGACTGGAGACCGGAGCGGGACGAGAGCGGAATGCGGGATTATAAGAACATTTTGGCGTGGCAGAAAGCAGATGACTTGACTGTCGCCGTATATGAGGCAACAAAACGCTTTCCAAAGGACGAGATATATTCTTTGACCAGTCAGCTTCGGCGGGCGGCCTATTCTGTGCCGGCCAACGTTGCAGAGGGCGCTTCTCGGAATTCACAAAAAGACTATCTCCACTTCCTGTATATTGCCCGGGGTTCTGCATCGGAAGCCGCCTATTTTATTCACCTCTCGCGGCGCTTGGGCTATCTAGATCAGGAAGCCTATGCCCGGCTTGTTGCACAAGCAGATGAAACCGCGCGAGTGCTGACGGGGCTGATTCGTTCTGTCGCAAAGGAGGCCGGAATTAAAGACTTGAGGCCAGAGCCCGGAGAATCGAGACCTGCATGTCATGGAGCATGATAGATGGAAATAGTCTCTGGTCTCTAGTCGTAATGTCTGCGGTCTTCCCATTCTTGGTTTCCACGTCTCTCGTCTCTAGTCTATAGTCTCTGGTCTATAGTTTATGGTCTCAGGTTTAATGTCGACGGTGATCTCCATCGAAAACGTGTCCAAGTCCTATCGCCTCGGGGTGATCGGGAGCGGGACGCTGCGGGAGGACTTGCAGAGCTGGTGGCACCGGGTTCGGGGGTTGCCGGATCCCAACCGGCGCCTCGACCAGATGCACCCGGCGGTGGACGGGCATACCCTGTGGGCCCTGCAGAACGTTTCGCTGGAGGTCGGGCAAGGCGAAGTGCTCGGCATCATCGGGCGCAACGGCGCCGGCAAAAGCACCCTGCTGAAAATCCTGTCGCGGGTGACCGCGCCCACGTCGGGCCGCATCCGGGTCAAAGGCCGGGTCGCCAGCCTGCTGGAAGTCGGCACGGGCTTCCACCCCGAACTGACCGGCCGCGAAAACGTCTTCCTGAACGGGGCGATCCTGGGGATGACCAAGGCCGAAGTGGCCCGCAAGTTCGACGAAATCGTGGCGTTTTCCGAAATCGCGCAATTCATCGACACGCCCGTCAAGCGCTATTCCAGCGGGATGTATGTGCGGTTGGCCTTTGCGGTGGCGGCCCATCTGGAGCCCGAGATCCTCGTCGTGGACGAGGTGCTGGCGGTTGGCGACGCATCGTTCCAGAAGAAATGCCTCGGCAAGATGGGCGACGTGGCCGGCGAAGGCCGGACGGTGCTGTTCGTCAGCCACAACATGATCGCCGTGCAGAGCCTGTGCGCGCGCGTCGTCTGGCTGAAAAACGGCCAAGTCGTCGGCGACGGGCCGGCGGCCGATACGGTGGCCCGCTATCTGCGCGGCGACCAGCAGACCGGGTGGGAACACGCGTGGCCCGAAGGCCCCGCGGCGCCGGGCAGCCCGGCGGTGAAGCTCAAGCGCATGCGGGTGAGTCCCGCGGGCGGGGGGGCGACCGATCAAATCGCCATGCAATCCCCGTTGCGCGTGGAGGTGCAATACCGCGTCGTCAAGCCGGGCACGGTGGCGCACGTGACCCTGCACTTCTACAACCAGCAAGGCCTCATCCTGTTCACGGCGACTTCGTGCTCGGCCCCGGGCTGGTCCATGAAAGCCCATCCGGCGGGCATCTACGAAGCGGTCTGCCAGGTGCCGGCCCACGTCATGAACAGCGGCTACCATTCGATCGCCGTGCTGGTGGTCGAGGAGGGCAACCGCGTGACCTACCAGCAGTCCGCCGTGGTGGGGTTCGACATCGTGGATGCGGCGGTGCGCGAGGGCGGCTACATGGGCCGCGAGCCCGGCGTGGTGCAGCTCCGCCTGCCGTGGGAAGTCAAGCCGCTGCCGGAAGCCCCCGACGAGGGCGCGAGGGATCGATGAGCGCCGCGCCGCCGATGCGGATGGGCCTGGTCGGGTGTTCGGCGTTCGCGCTGCGCGCCATGGCGCCGCTGCTGAAGGCGGAGCACGGGTTCCGCCTGGTGGCCGTCGCCAGTCGCGAAGCGGCCAAGGCACGCGCCGCCGCCTCTACGCTGGGGTGCGAAGCGGTCGCGGGCTACGACCGTTTGCTGGAACGGACCGATCTCGATGCGGTCTATATCCCGCTGCCGGCCGGATTGCACGAGGAATGGGTGGTGCGCGCGCTGGGCCGCGGCTTGCACGTGCTGTGCGAGAAGCCGTTCGCCGTCGGTTCGGCCTCGGCCGAACGCATGGTCGGCGCGGCGCGGCAAGCCGGCCGGTTGGTCGTTGAAAACGTCTTGTTCCCGCACCACCGGCTGTTGGAAAGCGTGCGCGCCAAACTGGAAAGCGGGATACTGGGCGAACCGCGCCTGTTCCGCAGCACTTTCACCATCCCCCGGTTGCCGGCAGGCGACATCCGCTACCAGGCGCGGCTGGGGGGCGGGGCCTTGAACGATTTGGGCACGTACATGGTCAAATTCGCCCGGGTGTTTCTTGGGGAGGATTATCGCGTGGCCGGGGCAACGGCTTTTTCGAACCAAGGGGGGGAAGTGGATCTGGGTGGTCTGGTCCACCTGCGCGGCGCCGACGGCATCCGGGCCCAGTTGGCCTATGCCTTCGACGTC
>JAKLIL010000163.1 GCA_022709625.1 Verrucomicrobiota bacterium | reverse complement strand
TGCCGGACATCCTCGCCACGCTGGAAGCCTCCCGGACGCGGCTCAAGGATCTGCTAACCCGGGACCAGCAGCGGGCCGCCGTGGTAAAAGACCTGGCCGCGTCCGCACGGGAATTGCAGGCGCTGGGCCAGGCCCTGCGCCAGCGGCGCCAAGCCGCGGCGGATAAACTCGCGCCCGCCGTCACGGCCGAACTCCGGGCGCTGGGCTTCGAGCACGGCGCGTTCGACATCCATTTGGTGCCGGCCGAGGAACCGGCGGCGACGGGCCTCGACCACGCGGAATTCGGTTTCGCGCCCAACGTCGGCGAGCCGATGCGGCCGCTGCGGGCCATTGCTTCGTCCGGCGAAATCTCGCGCGTCATGCTGGCCATCAAGGTGGTGCTGGCGGCGGCCGACCGGATTCCCCTGCTGGTGTTCGACGAAATTGACGCCAATGTGGGCGGGGAAACCGCCCACGCCGTGGCCCGCAAGCTCGTGGCGGCCGCGCGGGGGCGCCAGGTGATCGCCATCACGCATCTGCCGCCGGTGGCCGCCCGCGGCGCGCACCACTACGCCGTGCGGAAAACCGTGAAAGCCGGGCGCACCCACACGACCGTGGTGCAGCTCGACGAGGGCGGGCGCGTCGAGGAACTGGCCCGCATGCTGGGCGGCCGCGAATCCACCAGCGTCGCTTTGCGCCACGCCGCCGAACTGCTCGCCACCGCCCGGCCGCGCTAAGGCGCCAGCGGATTTTACCCGGCCAATTTATGGTATTTATAAATACCATACTATGCTGTTTATAAATACCATAAATTCGCGAGAGGGGCGTCCGCTTGGTATGCGAACAGACAAAAACCGCGATCAACCGGGCGACCGGCAATCGAACCGAATTCAGGCGTCGGAACTCCAGCGGCTGTCGAGTTGGAAGAGGCCGAGGGTGCCGGTGGGGTTTCGTACGGCGAAAGGCCACCAATCTTCGCGCCGATGGTATTGTTCGGCGTGGTCCCAGGAGTGGATGGCCAGCGACAGGAAAAAATTGCCGTGCATCAGGCGCAGGGGCGCCAGATCGAGTTTGACCGTGCCCGCCCCTTCGACGAACGGGATGTCGTGCTTGGCCAGCTGCGTGTTGCTGCCGTAGACGTACATTCCGTTGCCGGTCTTGAGGGAAAATCCAAACACGGGCCGGTCCACGCGCCGATGGGCCACGTAGGGAATTTCCACCGTCATGGCCCCTCCGGTCGCGAAGACGGCGGCTTCTTGGCCGGCCCGGTCCAGCAGGCGCACGTGGCCGAACTCGACCGCGCGGGTGCCGTACTCCTGCGTGAAAAGACCGCCCCCCTCGCCCATGAAGGAGCGGATGTACTTCAGCACGACGTCGCCGGGATCGCCCCGCTCCACCAGCCGGCCATGGTGGATCAAGAAGGCCTCGTGGCAGAATTCCTCGACGGTCTGGAGGGCGTGGCTCACGAACAGCAGCGTTTTGCCGCGTTTCTGGAAATCGCGAATGCGGTCGAGGCACTTGAGCTGGAAGGCCACGTCGCCGACGGCCAGCACTTCGTCGATCAGCAGGATGTCGGGATCGACCTCGACGGCGACGGAAAATCCGAGGCGCACGTACATGCCGCTGGAATAGTGCTTGACGGGCATGTCGATGAACTCGCGCAGCTCGGCGAAATCGACGATGCGGTCGAATTTCCGCTTCACGTCTTCGCGCGGAATGCCGAGCAGGGCCGCGTTGAGAAAGACGTTCTCGCGGCCGCTCAAGTCGGGGTGGAAGCCCGCGCCGAGTTCCAGCAGGGACGAAATGCGGCCGTGGGTCGCAACATAGCCTTCGGTGGGCGCAATGGTGCCGGCCGTCAGCCCCAGCAGGGAGCTTTTGCCGGAGCCGTTGGGGCCGATCACGCCGACGGTGCGGCCGGCGGGAATCTCGAAATTGGCGCCGCGCAGGCACCAGAACGGCTCGTTCTTGCCTCGCCAGCCCCCCGCCAGCGCGCCGAACAGGGTCGGCGCGCCCAGGCCCTTGCGGACATAGCGTTTTCCGAGGTTGACGGCTTGGATGGCATTCATGTCAGAGCAGGTCCGCGAAATTCTTCTGGAGGCGGCGATAGAGGCCGGCCCCCAGGAGCAGCATGGCCGGGACGAGGCCAAAGCCGACCCAGGCGGCGGGCGGGAAGCCCGCGCCGGCCCCGGGCAGCAGGGCGGCGCGATAGCCGTTGAGAACGACGGCCATCGGGTTGGCGTAGAGCAGGTCCACGGCCCACGGCCAACTGGCGGCCAAATTGCGGGCAAACGCCATGTTGTACATCACCGGGCTCAGGAAAAACCAGGCGCTGAGGAGCACGCCGACCAGATGCTGGGTGTCGCGAAAATACACGTTGAGGGCCCCCACCAAGTAGGCCAGGCCCAGATTGAAAAGGGTTTGCCACAGCACCCAGAACGCAAACAGGGGCCAGGTGGCGGCGAAGCCCGAATCGAGCCGCCACAGCAGCACCGCCAGCACGGGAAACTGCACCAGCAGCGAGAGCAGATAGCCGATGCCGTTGGCGGCGACCTGGCTCAGGGGCAGGATTTCGCGCGGGAAGGCCACTTTTTTCACGAGGCTGGCATTGCCGGTCACGCAAGTCATGCCGCCCAGCACGCATTGGGTCGTGTACTGCCACGCGAAAACGCCGATGAGAATATCGGTCATCGGCACGCCCCGGGCCAGCAGGCGCAGGAACACGACGTAGATCGCCGCCATGAACAGCGGGGTCAGCACGCTCCACAGGAAACCGAGCACCGAACCTTTGTAGCGCTGCTTCAGTTCCCGAGTCGTGAGATTCCACAGCAATTCGCGCCGGGCATACATGGTTCGGAAGAGGCTCACGGATGCACTTTCTCCAGCGCTTCGACGGCCAGCGACATGGTGCCTTGGCCCGCCTCGGCGGCGGGCCGGAAATTGATTTCGCGCAGCCGCCAAGGCGGCGCGCCGGCCCCCAAGCCCGTTAGCAAGCCGGCCGCGGCGGCATACGGGCCCGCCTTCACCTCCAAGGTCGCCGTGGAGCGCCGCCAACCGGCGCCGGCGGGCGTGGCCTGGGGCGGAGAGATCGCGGCGGCATCGGCGCCCAGCGTGCGGGCCACCATGTCGTCCAACTCGGCCGGCGACCACGCCTGCTGCGCCTCCCACCGGTTCCGGAGCGCCTCTTCCCGGGCCCAGCGTTCCGCGTAGACGCTGATTTGGCGCAGATTGTCGCGCTTTTGCGCCAAGGTTTCCCGGTAACGGAACCCCGACAGCCAGACATGCAAGGTGGCCGCCGCGGCGACGGCCGCAAACGCCAGGGCAACCGCCTTCCAGACGCGCTCAGCCTTCATGGCGCAGCGTTCCCTTCAGGATGAAGCGGGGACGGCCATCCGCCGCCGCACCCGGGCTGTGCGAGTCGATGGTCCAACCTTGACCGCGCAGACTTTCTCCCAAGTGATCGATCGCGGGCGCGTCCGCGGCGGAGCCTTCCATGGCCATGGCGGCGCCCGTCATCTTCAAATGCGCGATTTGGATCCCGAACGCGGCGGCGTCGCGGATGGCGCCGGCCAAAAGCCCTTCCACGCCGATAGGATCCAAGGCGCTGCGCCAGGCTTCGGTTTCCGCATCCCGCGCGGGCAGCGCGCGCTGCACGGCGAGCACTTCCTCGCCGTACACGACCGTGTCGCCGGCGATGGCCCGCGCGGCCGCGGTCAACTCCGCCTGGACGGCCACGAGACGCCGGCCGCGAACCCACGCCGTGGCGCCGTTCATGGCCAAGATCGCCAAGGCGGCCGCGACGATGCCGAGATAGACTCGGCGATGGGCGCGAGCCCGCATGCGCACCAGCGCCGGATGGGCCGCGGCGCCTTGCAGGAAATTCGCGCCGGTCTCGGCCATGGCGCGACGCGCCAAGGCCCGGGCCAGAAACGCGGCCGGCTGGCGGTGTGTTTCGTGGCGCAGTCCGCCCGACGGCAGAAGCTGCCGCAGGCGGGCGAGCCAAGTCCCGTCTTCGGCCCCGGTCCCGGCCCACCACAGATCCATGCCATCGGCGCCGGTTTCCGCCAGATGGGCGGCCAGGATGCGCGGCACGCGCTCCGCCCAGAGGGATTCAAAGGCTGAACGGCCGGCCTGTTCCGCCGCCGGCGGAATCCGCAAGACATGGGCAGCCAGGAATTCCGTTCCCCGGCCCCGGACCAAGGCGACATGGTCGGCGCCCAACCAAACGACGGCGCGGGACAAATCGCCGCGTACCGGCGGAACTTCCGCATTCTGCTGGTCCCACAGGGCCAACGCTTCGACGTCGCAATGGGTCGGGTCGCAACCCTCGGCGCGCCAGGCGGCCACGGCCGCCTCCAAGTCGGGTTTGCGGACGGCGGCGGCAATGGACGTCGTCGCGCCGGCGGCCACCTGCGGGGAACCAAACGCGCATTGGGCGCTTTCGACGGGAAACGGCAATTCCACGTCCAGCAGGGCGTTCCACACCTTGGCCGCCTTGGCCGGAGACGCAAACGGCGCGTGGAGGCGCCGGACGAAAGTCTGCACTGCAGGCGCCGCGACCGCCAGCGCGGCGCGTCCCTGCGACACTTCCGCGGCGGCGGCGCCCAAGGCGCGGACGGCCTCCTCGGACTCCGTGGGCGCATCGACGACCGATTGGGGCGCTCCCCGGGGAGCGGCACGCACCAGCAACAGGCGCCCACCTGCCCAATCGACTCCATACGCCGAGGCGAATCCCCGCGCCATGGCTCACCCCCCCTCCTCGAACCATTGCAGGATGCGGATATCGCCCTTGGGACTGCGTTCCACCCAAGCCATGACGGAACGTTGTTGGGAGTCCGAAGAAGCTTGGGCACGCACCCGGAAGTAGGTGCTGGCCACGGACAGCTTTCCCTCGAGGACCGCCGCCAGTTCGGGATTCGCCTGGAACAGCATGCCCAGGGATTCAAAGGGCTGCATCTGGCGCACGGCCAGCACGGCCCGCACCGCAGACTCCTGCTCGAGCCCGGCGACGCCCAGCAACACGTCTTGTCCGGCCGTGTTCACATTCACGGGAATCGGCGCCTTCAACG
>JAKLIL010000162.1 GCA_022709625.1 Verrucomicrobiota bacterium | reverse complement strand
AACAGATGGTTCTGCACCGGATAGGCGAACCAGCGTCCCGCCTTGTGGTTCAGAACCGCGCTTTTGGCAATGACATGCATTGGCGCCGCCGCGCACACGAGCTTCAGCCACGCCTCGTCCTGCGAATGGCAGATATGCGCCCCACGGTCGAACCAGACGCCGGCGAATTCGTGCGAACGCGCGTACCCGCCAGGCTCCGAATCCGCTTCGTACACGCGGCAACCCGGCCAATGCCGGGCAAAACCCAGCCCCGCCAGCCCCCCCCCCAGCACCATCACGTCGCGCGCGCGCTTCATGCGTTTCTGGAGCACAGTTCGTCGATGCCTTGCTCCCACGGGATGCGCGCTTTCCAGCCCAGTACGCCGCGAACCTTGGTCAAGTCGGCATATTGTTCACGGGGTTCGCCCACCCGCATGGGCCGGGCGCCGAAATGGAACAAATCCACCGCATCGTGGTTGCGGGCAATCCGCGCCAGCACGTCGCGCAGCCGTACCGGTTTGCCGCAACCCATGTTGCACACCGTGAATCCGGTCGCCAAATCCGGCAAGCGGCGGGCGGCCTGCGCAATGCCGATCGCGACGTCGTCCACGTGCACGAAATCGCGGCCCTGCAGGCCTTCGGAAAAATCGGCTTCTCGCCGTTCCCGGGCGCAATCGACGGCATAGGGAATGGCCATGCTGCCGCTTTGCCCCGGACCGTATGCGATAAAAGGCCGCAACCAGATCGCCTTGTTGTTGGGCTTTTCCGCCCAAAGCCGCAAAGACCGGCACGACTCCACCTTGGCCCAGCCATAGGCCGAGAGCCGGGAACCGGGTGCCATGTCTTCGCGCAAGCAGCCTTCCAACTCGCCGTATTCTTCGGCGCTGCCCATGCCGACCACGCCATGCAGCCACGGATTTGCGATCGTGCGCAGGAGCACCTCCACCGAAGCCGCCTGGGCTTCCGGATTGCTGCGATCCATGTACCAGGCCAAATGCGCCAGAACGAAATTGCCGCTCAACCCCGGTACGACTTCGGCCGCATCCGCGCATACGAATTCGACTCCGGCCGGCAGACCGGGCGGCGCCGCCGCGCGGTCGACCGCCAGCACATGGACGTTTTCCCTGGCCAACTGCGCCACCACCCGGCGGCCAATGAAACCGGCCGCGCCAGTTACCACGATCTGCATTGGGCCCCTTTCCGGATCAGGTTGCTCGACGGAGGTTGCGTCCGTTGGCCGGGTTGCCTGCCGACTCCGGCAAACCGGACGCACGGGGATGGCATCATGGCGGGATATGCTTTCACGATCCGGCTTCGTAGGCGGCCAGTTCCGCATCCATGAAATACCGCACGGCCAAGGCGTCCGGTGCCGCCAGCATGGTCCGGTAGCCCTCCGCCGTTCGCCGCACCGTGTTTTCGAAATCCCACTTCGGCTGCCAGCCGAGGCGCGCGCCGGCCTTGTCGATGGCCAACTGCAGCAGATGCGCCTCGTGGGGATTGGCGGGATCGGGCGCGGCTTCCCAGCCGGCCCCGGGGCCCCAGGCTTGGCAGAACCGCTCGGCCAATTCGCCGACGGTGCGCGCGCTGGATGGATCCGGTCCGAAGTTCCAACCTTCCGCAACGGCCGCCCCTTCCTCCAGCAAGGCCTGCCCCAGCCGGAGGTAGCCGCCCAACGGCTCCAGCACGTGCTGCCATGGCCGCACGGCGCGGGGATTGCGCACGGACAGTTTTCGGCCGGCGCAAAACGCCCGCACGGCGTCGGGCACAATGCGGTCCGCCGCCCAATCGCCGGGCCCGATCACGTTGCCCGCGCGCGCGGTGGCCAGCCGCACGTTCCCGGCCGGCGCGAAAAAAGCGGCCCGGTAGGACGCGGCCACGAGTTCCTCGCCGCCCTTCGACGCGCTGTAGGGATCGTGCCCGCCCAGGGGATCGTCTTCGCGGTAGGCGTAATCCTCTTCGCGGTTGGCGTAGCATTTGTCGCTGGTGACCACCACGACCGCGCAAGGCCGTCCGGCGCGCCGCACGGCGTCAAGCACGTGGGCCGTGCCGCGCACGTTGACGTCGAAGGTCTCGACCGGATCCACGTACGACCGGCGCACCAGGGCTTGCGCCGCCAAATGGAACGCCATGTCGGGCTTGAACTCCATGGCCAGCGCCGCCATCCGCGCCTGGTCCCGGACATCGGCCGTTTCGTGGCGAATCAGCGTGCCTAGATCGGCGCGCACAAAGGGGCCTGCGTCCGTTTCCGGCGCGAGCCCGATGCCCAGAACCTCCGCCCCCAACCGCCGCAACCAGAAGGCCAGCCACGAGCCCTTGAAGCCGGTGTCGCCCGTCAGCCAAACGCGCTGGCCGCGGTAGACCTCGCGGAGATTGGACTGGCCGTGGCGATTCATCGTGCTAGCATCATACCCGATTCCCCCGGATTATGAAGAAAATCCTCATGGTGTTGACCAGCCACCGGCTGGACTGCTTCAAGCTCTGCATGGACCTGCTGGTCCGCGGCGGATCCATCCGCCGGTTCGACCGGGTGGTGCTTCTGCTGAACGGCGTGAAAGGCCGGCATCTACGCTACGTGCGCCGCGTCATGGCCGCGCATCCCGACGTTCCCTGGGACACCATCGCCGGACCCCGCGGACGGGGCTGGCTCATCTCCAACCTCCAGAACGAGTGCGTCCGGCGCTATCCCGATTCCCTGTACTTCAAGATCGACGAAGACACGTTAGTTTCCGCCGACTGGGACGAAGTATTGGCCGAAGCGCATGCCGCGCACCGGAACCGGCCCGACCTGTCCCTCGTGACGGCCACGATCCCCAACAACGGCCTGGGCTGCTGGCAGCTGCTGAACCTGTTTCCGGACGTCCGCGCGGAATATTTGAAGTTGCCGCATGCCGCCCACGCGCCGGCGGCGGACGGCCCCATCTGGTTCTATCCCCATCTCGCGGAGTGGCTGGTCCGCCGGTTCCTCCATCTGGAGGAGGCCAACCGGCGGGTGCGCGAACGGGCCCGGGAAAAGTGGGTGCCGTTCCACGCCCGGTTCAGCATCAACTGCATCTGCTACGACTACCGGCATTGGCAGGAGATCGGCGGCGTCCAGGAACAGGACGAGGTAGGCTGGGGCAAGTGGATCGCGGAGAACAACAAGCTCGTCGTGCTCGCCGCCCACGCGGTGGTGCACCACTACACGTTCTTCAACCAGCAGGATTGGCTGGACCGTTCTTCGTTGCTGGAAGACCTGCGCGCCGCCAATTTGCCGACCACGGCCTGGGAGCGGTCGGTTCTCGGCCGGGCCTGGCCGCGGGCCGGACGGCTCGTCCGGCAAATCCCGGCGATCCTCAGGCGCCGGCTTGGCCGGCGGCCAGATTCCGCCTGATCTCCTCGAACCGGTCCAGAGCCGTGCTGACCGTGTTTTCCATGTCGAGGTAGGCGTAGGCGCCGAGCCGCCCCCCGAAGACCACGTGCGGAATATGGCGGGCTTCCGCCATGTATTTCGCATGGATCGCCAAATCATCCGCGTTACGCACGGGATAGTACAGGTCGTCTTTGGGCCCCGGAGCAAACGAGTACTCGCGGTAGACAATCGTTTTCGCGAATTTCCGTTCCGGCGTGAAATGCTTGAATTCGTGCGTGCGGGTATAGGGCACGGCACCGTCGCATTCGTTCATCACCGAAGTGCCCTGGAAGTCCTCGACATCCAGCACCCGGGATTCGAACCGGACGGACCGCCAACCCAGCCGCCCGTGCCGGTAGTCGAAAAACCGGTCGAGCGGCCCCGTGTACACCAGCAGGTCGTGCGGCGGCAACGAATCCCGCACCTGGAAATAGTCGACGTTCAGCCGGACCTCGACGTTGGGATGGACCAGCAGTTTCCTGAAAATGGCGCCGTAGCCGTCCACGGGGATGCCCTGCCATCGGTCGTTGTAGTAGCCCACGTCGTAGGTGTAGCGCACCGGGAGGCGCGTGATGATGTAGGCCGGCAGTTCGGTCGCCTTCCGCCCCCAGTGCTTTTCCGTATACTCCTTGACGAAGGCCTCGTAGAGGGGGCGGCCAATGAGCGAAAGCGCCTTTTCCTCGAGGTTTTTGGGCGCGCCGATGCCTTCCTTCGCCGCTTCGGCCTGCACCCAGGCCTGGGCCTCCGCGGGCGAAAGCCGGCGGCCAAGCAGAAGATTGATCGCCGCCAGACCAAAGGGCAGCGGATAGACCCTTCCCTGGCGCGTCGCCCAGACCGTGTGCCGGTAGTTGTTGAACGCCGTGAAGCGGTTCAGGTACTTCCAGCCCTGTTCGTGCGACGTGTGGAAAATGTGCGGGCCGTAGACATGGACCTCGATTCCGGTTTCGGGATCCGGGCACGACCAGGAATTGCCGCCCACATGGTTGCGCTTCTCCAGCACGATCGCCCGCCAACCCAGTTCGTTGGCGAACCGCTCGGCCATCACCGCGCCGTAAAAGCCGGCGCCGACGACGATGACCGTTTTGTGGCGCGTCGTGGCCATCGGAAAATCAGTGCAGCCGGCCGGTGGCGCGGGTCACGTAGGTAAACCGATCGCGGATGGCATCCGTGAACTGGTCCCAGGCGAACCGCCACTGCCAATTGCCGTCGGCCACGCCGGGCGTATTCATGCGGGCCTCCGAGCCCAGGCCCAGCAAATCCTGCAGGGGCACCACGAAGGTATCCGCGTTCGAGCGGGCGCCCAAGTTGATCAAGTCCCAGTTGATTTCGCGGCCGTCCGTCCGGAGATAGTCGAGGATCATCTTGCGCTCGGCGGCGATTTCCTCTTCGGTGCGGGTGCTGCCCTTGCCGGATTCGCTGTGGAACCAGCCGATGGTGGTGTCGTTGTCGTGCGTGCCGGTATAGACGCAGCAATGGGCCGGGTAGCTCTCGGGCCGGAACTCGTCGGCGCGGTCGTCGTTGCCGAACGCGAACTGCAGAATGCGCATGCCGGGGAATTCGAACCGGTCGCGCAGGGCTTCCACCGGCGGCGTAATGAGGCCCAGGTCCTCGGCAATGATCGGCAGCGGGCCCAGGCGCCGCAGCAGCACGTCGAACAGATCGCGGTCGGGCCCCTTGAT
>JAKLIL010000161.1 GCA_022709625.1 Verrucomicrobiota bacterium | reverse complement strand
CACCTTCAAGCAGACGTTCTATCTGGATGCCGAAACGCCCCAGGGCTATGTCCAGTGGCCCGAAAGCAACGGCGTCTTGCTCGCTGGTTCGGAATACGGCGTGGTGGTGCGGACGGATCCCACGGTGCGCGAAGTGTGGTACCGCATCGTCGACGACGATCCCGCCAACGATGACGCGGCGACCGGCAAGGCCAACGGCAACGGCACCGGTTTCGAGCCCTACACCGATGCCAACGCCGACGGCGAATACGACGCCGGCGAACCGTTCGTCGATCTGGACGGCGACGCGGTCTGGGACGCCACGGGCGTGGTCTCGTGGCAGCAGGCGACGGCGACCACGCCGGACGACATGAACCGCGACTACCCGCAGGCCTGGCGGTTCACCTACGCCAACCTGCCGACCGGCGGGACCGCCGGCATCCAGGTCCGCCTCCGGGAATGGTCGAGCGCGGCACGGCCGGCGTGGACCAACGCCGCCCTGACCACCAACACCGGGCATTACTCCGAGCTGGTGCGCACCGCGTCGCCGGCCGGCACCGCCTACAAGCTGTACTTCGACTGGCCGGAAGCGGACGGCACCTTGGTCGAGGCGGGCTGGGAAATCCGGGTGAAATACGCCTCGCTCTTCGCCTCCGGCCTCGACGACGCCGGGGCGCTGGCCTTGTTCACCATCAAGCTCAACAGCGCCGAGAACGGCGGCGACCCGGCGAACGGCGCCGTGCTTTCCCACGACGCGATCGGCATCTCCCACCAGTGGAACTGGCCCAACGAAAACACCATCGCGTTCACGATGCCGAACGTCTACAACGGCCATCCAAATTGGCTTCACGGCTTCGAAATCCGGGGCGTGCGCGACGGCTATCCGCCCATCCGGGCCACGCGCCAGGTGACGACGCGCGGCGAACTGCTGCCGCCCCTCATCATCGCCGAGCCACAGGAATTCACCAGCGACGGCCAGCCCTATGAAATCATCCTGCCGGATCTGCCCGCCTCGGCGCTGGCGACGAATCCGGGGCTGCGAACCACGAACATCCGGTTGTCCACCGACACCAACGCCGTCGCCACGGGCATTTACTTCACGTCGCCCACGGGCTTCGCGGGGGCGCTGTCGGCCGGCACCGCCACCAACGTCGGCAGCACGCGCTACTGGGACTACCGCTGGAGCAACCTGACGGCCGGGTCCTACCGGTTCACCGCTTGGGTGCGCGACGCCGCGGACAAGACCAACACCGCGTCGCGCGGCGTCACGATCAAGTTGCTCCAGATCGTGGACACGACCGCCACCAACGACCTGGACCACGACGACGACGGCGTCGTCGATTCCGAGGAAAACACGGTGATGCCGCTGCCCAACGGCTTTCCCAGCACGGACGGGCGCTACAATCCCAATTCGGACCAATGGGTCAACCGCGACATCCTCATCCGCGACGAATGCGGCGCCACCATGCCGTCCAGCCCCGACGGCGACGGCGACGGCTTGCCCGACGGCCTTGAAATGGGCTGGCGCTGGCCCCATGCCGACACCGATACCGACGCCGACACCAACGCCGACGGCTGGATGAACTTCCGGCCCGATCTCGATCCGCCCTTCTACAACACGATCGGCAACGAGTACGACGCGGATCCCAAGTCCAACTACGGCCGGGTGCCGGGCGTCTCCAGCGCCAGCGCCGGCGGCGACCGCACCAAGCGGCTGGAGGGCACCACCACCGATCCCGCCAACCCCGACACGGACTACGACGGGCTGCCCGACGGCGTCGAGGACGCCAACCGCAACGGCTGGGTCGACGGCGACGGCACCAACCTGCCCCCCGACTATCTGCCTTGGCTCGACCGCGATTGGCCCACGGGCCAGTGGGACGAACTCTGGACCGAAACCGATCCGAACCAGGCCGATTCCGACGGCGACGGCCTCAGCGACGGCTACGGCGAAGACAAGAATTTCAACGGCGGGATTGATGGCGACGACGATTCCAACCGCGTCTGGAGCGCAGGCGAAGAGTGGATTGAAACCGACCCGCTGAATCCCGACACCGACGGCGACGGCTTGCCGGACGGGTGGGAGACCCGCAATGGCCTTGATCCCTTCGACTCCGGCATCGTCGGCGCCCCGAACCTGAATACGGGCTTGCCCATCGCAAGCACGGCGCATGGCGCGGCCGGCGATCCCGACGGCGACACCTTCTCCAACCTGGTCGAATTGCTCAACGGCACGAATCCGCGGGTCTTCGACGATCCCGGCCAGCCCCCGCCCGCCGGCGCCATCACCATTGGGCGCGGCGCGCCGCTGGGCGCCGTCAACGGCAAGACCAACTACGTCGAGTTTTCGGACTGGAAGCTGGACGACCTGATCGCCCTGGACCCCTACAACGACGGGGGCAGCCAGAAGGTGGACATCTTCCGGCGCTGGGACGGCTACGACACCTCCCGCGACATGGTGGCTTTCTACGCGCGCGACGGCGGCGCCGGCGCCGGCAAGGTCTATTTCCGCATCGACTTCGAGGACCTGCAGGCCAATGCGGAGGCCGCCAATCTGGATGTCTACGTCATGCTCGACTTCAACAGCCCGGACGCCGGCGAAGCCGCGCTGCCCGACGAAGTGGATGGCGCCACCGCCATGAAGTGGGAGGCCGCCGCGGCCGTCTACGACAGCCAGAGCGGACGCCTCTACGTGGATACGCTGCAGAATCCGGCCCACAATACCCTGACGGAGGCGGACGATCTCTATGCGGCGGGCGTGCGGGAGATTGCCGGCGGTTTCCAGGGCGCCTACTTCAATTCCGAACTGGATGCGGTGGAGTTCTCCATCGACCGGGCCGCGTTGGTTGAGGCCGGCTGGAACGGCAATGCCGCCACCCTGAACTTCCAGGTTTTCACCACCAAGGACGGCACGTGCAATACCTGCGCGGCCGGCAAGGCCGGTCCCGGCGACCTCGGCGGCCGCATCGACGTCACCGATAGCATTCGCACCGACTGGATCTGCTCGGACTATTGGAAGGACTACGACTACATCGCCCTGCACGGCGTGCTGACGGACTGGATCGGCAAGAACGCGGACAACAACTGCGGCCAGGCTGCGAAGATCGCCATGCTGGCGCACGGCAACCAGGCCATCCAGCCCGGCAGCGTCATCCACGACGTCGTGAACAACGGCCAGGGCGCGGGATACCACCGGCCCATCCTGATCCACGGCATGTACCAGGCGCCGCTGAACCTGCACGTGACGCCCACCTTGGCCATGGCCCTGGAGTGGGCCGCGGTGAAGACCAACGGCCCCGCATACCGTTCCGGGCCTGCCCTGAATGCGCAGATCCGCGACCTCGTGGCGAGCAACGTCGTCGCCTTGCTGGCCAGCACCTATTCGGACCACGTGCTGCCGTACTTCTCCTTGGCCTTCAACAGCAACAACGTCGCGCTGGCGACGGAGACCCTCAACCGCATCTACGGTGCCGGCATCAACAGCAACTCCGTCTTCTGGCCGCCCGAACGCGTGCTGGACGCCGCGACCTTCGCGCAAATCGCCGCCCTGGGCTTCCGCTATTCCCTGGTCGACCAGAACACCCACGTCTGGAACTGGTACGGCCGCACCGTCGCGCTGGGCGACGACGGCTACCGCATCAACAAGATCAACGGCGTCAATTGCTTTGTGATCAACAATTCGGCGAACGACTACCGCTTCGCCAACCACGACGGCGGCTTGCCGGTGCCCCTGCGCGAACTGTTCAGCCGCCGCGCGCGCAGCGGCAACCAGAACCAGGTGGCGACGGTTTTCTGCATGTGGGAGGAGTTCGGCGCGCTGGCCCAGGCCGACGCCTACGACAAGAACCTGCGCTGGCTGGCCAATCACCCGTGGATGCAGCTGGTCCGGCTGGACGACATTGCGGCGGGCGAAGTCGCCCTCCCGTGGGACCAGACCTGGGACCCCATCGAGCGGGGCGCCACCGCCGGAACCAAACAGTCCCACGACTGGATCAACCACGCCAACAACGAGAACTACGACAACTGGTTCTACGGATCGCCGCGCCACGAAGGCCTCGCCCCGAAAATCTTCGAGGTGCGCAGCGGCACCAACCTGCCGTCGGGTGCGCGCTACGGGTCCATGACCAACGGCATCCTCGCCAACGTTTGGCAGTCCGTGCAGGGCTTGACGCATCCGGACGTGAAGCGCTTGGCAAGGCAAACGCTGCATGCCTCCGTATTCGAGACGGCGTTCCACCAGGAATCCAACAACAATCTGTCCCGCTGGAGCTTCGGCGGCTACATCTACCCGGCGAGCGAGTGGCAGGGATTGCAGGGGTTTGCCTGGAACGCCCAGGGCCAAACCCGCCGGGCGGCCGTCTACGCCGCCGTGGACGCCTGGGCCGGCGCGCCGCCGGCCGCCGCCGAAGCGATCGCCCTCGACATGGACCTTGACGGCGAAAACGAATACGTCCTGCGCAACGCCGCCGTCATGGCGCTCTTCGAACGGATCGGCGGGCGCATGATCGGCGCCTGGCTGAAGAACGGCACCAACGTCTTCCAGATGATCGGCAACTTCGCCGCGTTCCCCGACCTCGGCACCGAGGAGGAGGGGACCGCGAACGTCCGCGCCGGCGCGGTGGCCGCCTACCGCACCTCCGCGCTCAAGGACTGGTGGACCGGCGCCACGAATGGCGTCAACGCGCTCTACGCGGCCGCCCTCGGCGCCAACTCGCTCACCTTCTCCAATGCCGGCATCGTGAAGACCATCTCGCTTGCGAACGCCGCGACCAACGCCTTCGCGGTTGCCTATGCCATGCCCGGCGCGCTGTATGTCCGCAACGGCTTCTCGCCCGATCTCGAAACCTTGCTGGAAACGGGCCAGCGCTATTTGAAGGAAACAGGCGCGGGCGGTGCCGCGTTGACGATGGCCATCGCCCCACCTTCCGTCCCCGTTGGCGCCGGAGTCCGGTTGGCCGTTACCACCGGGACCATCAACCTCGGCGCCACGGATAAATCCAACGCCTGGGACACCGTCGACATGCGCAACCAGGCCCAGACCCGGCAGGTGGAAATCGTCGGCACCAACGCCTTGGCCTTCAGCATCG
>JAKLIL010000160.1 GCA_022709625.1 Verrucomicrobiota bacterium | reverse complement strand
TCGGGCTGGGACTGCGCGCGAGGGTGGGCGCGAAGAAGCGGTAGGTGAAAAACAGGTTGTCGCGGTAGACGTCGCGTTCCCCGATCCGGTCGGGGACCAGGAAACGGGTGGGATAGCCCACGCCCGCCACCCGCAGCAGACCTTCCGCCAGCGCCGCGAAGAGCAGGGGCGCCAACAGCGCCAGCAGCGTTTTGGCCAGGAGGGAACGTAGGCGGGCGGGCAGCATGCGGCGCGCTTATCTGGGCCGGGCCGGCGCCCGTTGCGCCGCCAATTCGTTTGCGCGGCGGTAGCATTCCTCGGCCTCGGCGCTTTTTCCGAGCCGCGCCAGCACGTCGCCGAATCCTTGCCACCATTCGGGCCGGTCGGCCCGCAACCGCACGGCGGCGCGGTAGTTGTTCTCGGCCTCGGCCAGGCGGTTCATCCGGAGTTGGAGCTGGGCGAGATTGGCGCGGGGCTGGGCGAGGGCGGGTCCCAGCTCGACGGCTTGCTGAAAGGCCGCCAAGGCGCCCGCGGGGTCGCCCATGTTCCGCAAGACGACCCCGAGATTGTTGTGCAGCGCCGCTTCGCCGGGCTTGAGGGCGATGGCCTGGCGGTACATATCGGCGGCTTCGGGATAGCGCCGGGCCTGTTCCAGGGCGAGCGCCTGCTGCCCGTGCCACAAATAGGCTTCCGCCGCGGTGGGGACCTGCGGTGTGGCGAGCAGCCCGTAGGCAGCGAGGGTCAGCGCACCCGCGCCGATGGCCAGCGCGTATTGGCGGGCGCGGAGCCAGCGCAGCCAGGTCCAGATGCCCTGGCCCGAAAACACGAGCAGGAACGGCACCACGGCCAACCGATAGCGCGCCGCGATGAAAAACGGCAGGTAGGAGGCGAAATACGCCGCGAGGACCAGCAGGATCAGCGCGACCGTGGCCCCGCGCCGGGGCGGCGCCGGCGGCGCTGGCGCGCGCCGCGTCCGCATAGCCGGCAAGCAGGCGGCCAGCCCCAGCAGCGCCGTGGCCAGAACGGCGGGAAAATCCAGGCCCCAGCGCAGGATCCGGCTGCGCTGCCGGTCCATTGCCACGACCAGGTTGTTGGCGAGCTCCTTGGGGCCCCAGAACAACAACGTCTTGGTCCACGCGCGCCGCAGGGCGCGGCGGGGATCCGCGCGGACGAACTCCCAGGCCTGCCGCCGGAAATAGCGGTCCGCGTCGACGGCCGTCATGTCTTGGCCGCGGGCCTGGGAAAGCGCCGCCACGATGTGGGGATAGTCGAAGGAGGTCCACTCCGTGCCTTGTAGGCCCACGAGGTTTTTCAGTTCCCGCGGCAGAGTGGACGTCGTGCCATCCGCTTGCGGATGGTTGGCGACGTACAGATTGATGCCGCCGTTGGTGGTGAGCACCGGCCACTCGCCGCCCACGCGGTAGTTTCTCCACGTCGCCGGCGCCAACGCCAGCAGCAACGCGCCCAGATAGCCCGCCAGCAGGCGCGCGGCGGGTTTCCAACCGCCGTGTTTCCGCCACGCCAGCCACAGGCCCCAGCCGACGCAGACCGGAACGCACGCCAACAGGTTGGGACGCACCAACGCGCCCAAGCCCGTCGCCAGGCCGGCCGCGCCGGCGCTGGCCCAGCCGAACCCGTCCTCCCACTTGGAACAGGCCAGCAGCATGGCGGCCATCAGGAAAAAGAGCAGCGCCGGTTCCAGCAGCATGCCCTCGAAATACGCCAAGCCCCAGTAGACGGAAACCAGCAAGGCCGCCACCAGCGCAGGGCCCTGGCCGAACGCGCGCCGGGCCAGGAAAAACGTCAGCAGCGCGCCACCCAGATCCAGCGCCATGTTCAGCCACACCGGCGGATAGGGGCGATATCCAAACAGCCGGTAAGTCGCCGCCAGCACGTAGGGGTAGCCTGGCGGCCGGAAAAACGGCTGGGCGGGAATGCGCGGGTCGGCCGCGGCATCCGCCGGCGGCGCCCACTCGCCGAATGCCAGTCCGCGCGCCCAGTGCTGGTGGTAGCTGGCATCGGTGGTCGGCACGCGGAAGGTGGCCGCCGAAACCAGTTCCGGCCAATACGCCAGGCGCAGGCAGAGGCCCGCAAACAGGATCAGCGCCACGCTCCAGATGGCCGCGCGATTCGGCTTTGGCGTTGTTTTCACGGAATCGTTCATGGTAGGCTCCGCTCGGCCAACAGCGCCCAGCCGAACGGGCGGACCTGCTCGATCCAGTCGGCGGCGGGATTTCGGCCCGCGGCTTCCGCGGCCGCCAAGAGGCTTTCGAGGCGTTCGGAATCGCGCAGCGCGGGGTCGGGATGCGAGCGGAACGTCCAGGCGAGACTGCGCGCGAGATCCTCGTCGTCGCCGGCCTGGTCGGCGGCCTTGGCCAGTTGAACGCGGGCGGCTTCCGTTTGCCCGGTCTTGGCCAAAAGGATTCCGCGGTGGTAGGCCCCGCGGGCAAACGACCAGCGCCGCCAGGCTTGGGTCAAAAACGGTTCCGCTTCCTGGGGCGCGCCGCGCAGCCGATGATACGCGCCGGTCCAGAAGAACGGATCGGGCGGATCTTGGCGCAGGTTCAGCAACGCGTGCCACGTCCGCAGGGCTTCCGGCGCGTTGCCCCGGTCCATGAGCGCCAGCGCCTCGTCGCGCAGGCGGACGATTTGCCGGAGTTGCGCCACGGCGCGCGCGATGCGCCAGCGGTAGTCGAGGGCGCGGATGCGCCGGTCCACGGCCTCGGCGAAGGCCAGCGCTTCGTTGGCTTGGCCGTTGCCCAGCAGCATCGAGACCACGGTGAAGGTTTCTTCCGCGGCGAAATAGCCGTGTTTGCGGCGGCCGTCCAAAATCGCCGCCGCGGCTTCTTCGGGGCGTTTGGCGACGGCGCGCGCGCGGGCCAGTTGGAGGCGCACGTTCATGCGATGCGGCGCGAGGACGGCGGCGGCGAGCAAGGCCCGTTCGCCCTCGCGCCAGCGGTTTGCGCCCAACAGACACTCGCCCCAGTGCAATGGATAGAACGGATCGAGTGGATCGGTCCGCATGCGCGCTTCGACCTGCGCGCGCGTGGCGGCCAAATCCATTTCCTGGACGGTCTGTTCCAGTTCGGCGTTGCGCCGCAGGCAGCGCGCCACGCGGTTGGACGAGCCGAACTGGGCGCTGAACGGCGGCCGGCTCAGGCGCATCGCCACGCGGCGGGTGAACTCCAGTTCGAAATAAGGCGTGTAGAGCAGCAGGTCTTCCGCTTGCGCCAGCACGGGCAGGGGCCGCGGCTCCCGCCCGCGGAACGGAGCCATGTCCGCCAGCGCCGCGGCCCAGGCCGCGGCCAGCAGATGGGTGCCGGCCGGCGAAAAATGCACGTGGTCCACGAAGAGATCGGCGTCGCCCAGCGGGGCATTCGTCGCGAAAATCCGGTCTGCGTCCACGAACGCCGTGCCCGGCGCGCCGGCGGCGAGTCGGCGCACCGCGTCGTTCAGCCTGGCGTCCGCGCGGCAGCGGAACGCGTCGAGTTCGCAGGCCGCGCGGAACGCGGCATCCGCTTGTTCCCGTTGTCCGGTTTGGTCGAGGCACAGGCCGGTGAGCCACGCCAACTCGGCATGGGCATCGTCCTTGGCCGCCGCCGCCCGGAAGGCCGCCAGGGCCTGGTCCCACTGTTCGGCGGCGAGCGCCTCCCGGCCCTGCCGGTAGGCCCGTTCCCAGTCGGCGGCATCGTCCGGACCGAGGCCGGGGCGGTGCAGCGAGATCGTGGGGGGGCTGTCGCGCCGGTTGACGGCGACCGTGCACAGCAGCGTTTCGGCGCCGGCGTCCCGCGCGGACGCGAGCATCTTCCGCAGGTTGCGTTCGAACCGGCGGTAGACGGCATCCAGCCGGGGATCGTCGCGGGCCACCGGCCGATTGGTGAACATGGACAAGCCCTGGAAATCCGTGCGCACGCGGCCCTCCAGGGCGGCGGTGACGGCGAACCGCGCCACTTGCGTCAGGCGCAGGCGGCTGGCCAGCACCATGGTCCGCACGAATGCGTCGCTGTCGAAAAAGCCCGAGAACACGGTGCCGGGCCCATACGGGCCGATCACTTCGTTGTTGCCGACGTAGAGGATGACGACGTCCGGCTGCAGGGTCGGCAGTTCCCGGGCGATTTCGCGGATGACGTGGCTGTTGATGGCCGTGATCGCGCCGTTGATCACCTCGATCGCCTGGCCCGGATAGCGCTGCCGGAGCATTTTCTCGAGCATGCGGGGCGGGCCGAAGTCGGCCATCGGATCGCCGAGGGCTGCGGATTCGCCGAGCACCACGACGCGGACGGCGCCGGCCGGCTTGGCGCGGTCCGTCTGGGCGATGCTGGGGATGCGCGCCATCGGCGGGGCCACGAACCGGTAGGTAAAGAATTCGTTGTCGCGCCAGATGGGCCGGCCCGCCTGCGCGTCCGCCACCCAGAGCGCGGTGGGATAGCCCGCGCCGACAAGGCGCAGCGCCAGTTCCAAGCCGGCCAAGGCGAACAGAAAGGAAAAGACGGCCAGCAACAATCGCTGGAACGCTCCTTTGAGTTTCGGATTCATGGTGCTCGCGGGAATGCGGCGCTACGGGGCCAGGGCGTCGAACAAGGCGGCCCACTCCGCGGCCTTTTCGAACGGCGGCTGGCTGGCTTGCAACGCGGCCAGCAAGACCGGGCCGGAATCCGGCAGGGCGATGAAACCTCCCAGCGGCGCGGAATCTTCCTGGGCCGCGCGCCAGAGGACGAGCATGGCCGGCGCCGATCCCACCGTGCCGAGTTGGTAGGGGGTCTCGATGATAGTGGCGGGGAGGGGGGCGCGGGGCGCGGCCACGAGATTGGTCGCGGCGGCCCAGGCGAAATCCGGGCGCGTTTCCACGGTGGCCCAGGTTCCGTCCGGCCCCTGGCGTTTGTGCGCGAGCGTGCCGGTTTCGCCGGGGGCGAGTTGGTCGGGCAGCATGTCGCCGCGCCAAAACAGGATGCCGCCGTGCTGCTGGATCTCGCCGGTGGGCGAATCGAAGGTCAGAATGACCTGCGGCGGCAGCGGGCGCGGATCGGGAGCGAAGGCCAGGCCGGCGGCGGCCGCCGCCGCCGCCACGCGCCGTTCGGCCTCGGTGAACGTCGCG
>JAKLIL010000016.1 GCA_022709625.1 Verrucomicrobiota bacterium | reverse complement strand
CTCCTACGCCGCGGTTTCCAACATTCCCCCACAAACCGCCGGAACCATGATCCGCTACTACGTCAAAGTCTGGTACGCTGGGGTCGGCGCGGCCTCCAACTCGACCGCCTATTCCACCAACGTCTACACTTCGGCCACCTACACCAACCGGGTTGCCACCGTCCCCAAAGGCGACATCTGGGTCAACGAAATCTACTACCAGTCTTTCGGCCTGAACGAACCATGGTATTTCGAATGTTTGGACCCAAACGATCCCTACTGTACCAATTATATTTTCGAAATCCCCGGCGAAAACCACGAATTCATCGAGTTGTGCGGCGTGGCGGGCACTTCCCTTTCCAACTGGACCGTCCAATTGGCCTTCGGCTCGGCGGGAGACATCGCCGCCAACTCCAACCAGCCGGTCTACGCGTCCTATAAATTCCCGGCCGGCGCGATGCTGACCAACAAAACCACCAACGGCTACGGGTTCTATCTGCTGGGCGACCTGGAACTCCTCACCAACACCGTTCCGCCCCCCGCCATCGACCGGTTCCTCACCAACGCGCTTTCCGAAACATTGCCCACCTCCGTGGGGGTACAGTACAAGGACCATATCTACGACGGCGTCGGCGTGGTCCGCCTGCTGGACCAGTTTGGCAACCTGTTCTACTCCCTCTCCTACGGCGGCTTCGCCTCCGGCTCCGACCGCATCCCGCAAAGCCAGGGGTTCCTCAACGAATCCAACAGCATCAGCTTGGCGTACCAAGGCGACACCTACGTCGACTTCGATTGGGAGATGAAGACCCCGACCGCCGGCGCGGCCAACGAAGACCAGATTCTGGTGGAGCGCCAGGCAGGTAGCAACGTCTACGCCGTGGCCTGGCACACGCAGTCGCAGCGCATCGTTCCGGCCAACACCAACCTGGTTGCACCCTTCTACATGCTCGATCCGTGGCCGCCCGGCCATTTCGATCCCTTCGGCATCTACTACGGCTTTGTCGCCGCCAGTTATCCCAGCGCCGCGGGCACCCTGTACCACCGCGCCAGCACCGGGGGCGGTTGGGACATGCTGGGCATGAACATCCGCGTCGGCGCCGGCGAGGGCGCCAACGGCTACGTCTGGGCGCAGATCCCCGACCACGCCTACGACCGCCTGCAGGTCGTCCAATACGTCATCGAAGTGGATCCCAACAAGGACGGCGTCCTGAACGCCTATCTGGGGTCCGACGGCGACGGCAACAATGTCAGCACCATCTACACGAATCTCGCCGCCGCCCAGGCCAGTCCCTTCACCTACGCCATCCCCATCGCCGATGTGTTCTACATCACCAACATGGCGGTGGCCGCTACCAATGTGACTCTCTGGACGGACGGCAACGATTTCGAGGCCCCCATAACCAACTTCTACGTCCAGTTCACCACCAACGCCCTGACCCAATACCGCTATCTGTACGACACCAACGGCAACGTCGTGGGCACGGTCACCAACAGTTCCTGGGGCGCGTGGACCGCCACCAACTACTCGGGCTACACCAACGTCTACCGCGACTGGACGTTCAACGTCCGCCGGTCCACGAACGACAAGCCCGCGCGCTTCTACCGCATCGTGCCCCGCTGGCCGTAGGCCGCGCTAAGCGCGGCGGTCGATGGTTGTTGGTTAATGGTTGATGGTCGTTGATTGTTGATCGTTGGTCGCCCAATCCCGCCGGACACGGAGGTCCGACCTACAGAATTCCGCCCGTTGTAGGCCACCGCGCTGAGGTGGCCGGCTGTTCCGTGGCCCGGCGCCCGCTCAATCCACATGCTGCAATTTGCACGACACCGTCGAATAAAATGCAATTCGAATCCTATCTATTGAATATGCAGGATGATACAACTTGCATATATTCGGATTTATCCCCGGTTTTCCCCATTCCGTTCGTTGTTGGCCACCGCGCTTGTCCGCCATAGCCTTGGCGGCGGCGGGTTGAGGTGGCCGGATCCTTCCGCCAGGTCGTCGCCCTGGCCTACAGCATTCCGGGCGTTGCAGGCCACCCCTCCGCGGGTGGCGTTGCGGCCAATTCCGCCGGACACGGAGGTCCGGCCTACAGCATTCCGCACGTTGTAGGCCGCCGCGTTGAGGTGGCCGGCTGTTCCGCCAGGTCGCCGCCTTGGCCCACAGAAACCCCATCAACCAACACCCCCCCCCTCGAATTCCTCCGCGTCCTCTGCGGCAAACGCCTTCGGCTGTTCGCCTCAGTCGTTCAAATACCGGAACATCCGGATGAACATTTCGTGGTGCAGGTTATTGCCGGTCTTGAACGGATCGCGCCAGACCAGCGCCACGGCCCGCCGCTCGCCGGTGATCAGATCCTCCTGGGGATCCCAGATGCCGACGTTGTTCGGCCCTTCCTTGATCGGCTGCGCGATCGCCACCACCGTGAACAGGCCGTCGTCCGGACTGAACAGCCCCCACGTATTCCGGACCAGCGACTCGCGCTGGTTGTTGTTTAGCCCCTTCTGGGCCAGTTCCTTCTTCTGCTGCATCGGCTGGATGCGCGCCCAATCGCTGCCGAACTGGAAAATCCGCGATATTCGCTCCCCTCGCGACACCGTCGCGGGGTCCGTTTCCGCGATCATCCGCTCGGCCAAGGCGCGGGCAATGTCTTCGCTGATGGTCGATGCGCCGTAGGTGGGGCTGACAAAGCGTTCGCTCTGCTGGTTGGGCACCTCGTTGGCCGCCAGATCGAAAAACGCCGACAGCAGCACGTTCGTGCTGCGGGTATTCGGGTTGATCGTTCCGTTGGTATAGAGTACGCCGTCGTTGGCCAGCAATTCGGAATAGAAATTGGTGCTGGCCAGCTTCGCCATCAATTCCGCCCCCTCCGGCGTGCAAATGTCGATCGTGCCCCACTCTTTCCCGTTGCTGATGAGCCCCAGCTCGGCGGGATTCTCCATCGGGGCATTGCGGCAATACATGCATCGGCCTTCGTCCCGGACGGCGGTGTCGCTCATCGTCCCTGCCGTTTGGAGTCTCACCGGGCTGGTGAGCCAGTTGTTCATTTGGCCCAGGCTGGACGGCGTTTCCTGAACCCAGGCGCCGCGCAAGTGGTTCAGGCGCGGATCCGTCACGGCGTATGAATTGGTCGGGCTCCAGGTGTTGGCCGCCAGACCGGCGACGCCGGCGAAACTGAAGGGATTCGGCGGCCCGCCCGGCAACATGTCCGCATAGCCGCCCGGACCGTCCAGATAGAGGGGCTGTTGCAACACTCCGCCCAAGACGGTCAGGGCCAGATTCATGTTTGAAAACGCTCCCGGCACCGTCAGCGGCACGCTGACGGTGATGCTCTCCGGCGTGGGCCGATAGGGCTCGCCGCCATGCCACTCGGCCGGCACGCTCAAGGATACTCCCGCTCCGCCGCTGACGGTCGGAATAATCGGGATCAGCGCCCCTCCGCCCGCCGGCTGCACGGCGGCGCGGATCCAAATCACGCCCGGACCGGTCGCCGGGGTCCCCCAGCCAACCGTCGGGGCTTGCAGCGCATAGCCGGAGCGGCCTTCGTTGTCCATCGAGGGAAATGGATACCAGAATTCGAAATCCAGCTTCAGAACCAGGCTGTAGTTTCCCGGAGACCCATCCAACCTGTAGGAAACGGCAATCTCGTTGAACATCGGCACGTTTTTCGGCGACGGGTAGTCCGTGCCTTGGGGCACCGGGGTGTCGTGGGTGTAGTCGTAGATGGCTTTGTTGATCCAACTCCCCCACCCGTGGGCAAACTGGTAGTCCAACGGCGCCAGCAAACCTTCCCAATCGGTTGCTTCGGTCATGGGCTCCGGCCCCGTCCATTCACCGGTTGCTTGAATATACCGACCGCCGCGGTACGCCGACATACTAAAGGGCACCAGATCGCTGACCAGGTTGGACGAAAGACCAGCCCCGTAGATTTCCTTGCGCTCGGGCGCCCAGCGTGTGGAAGAGCTATTGCCGTCTTCCCCATTCCCATCCGTGAGGTGAATGAGCGCTTGCAAACTGTCGAAGCCCTTCCAGCCTTGGCGCAGGCGCTTGAACTCGTTGGCGTCGGCAGTTTCCGGCAATTTTCCCATCGGGATATCGCGCACGCTGTATCTGGTCCGGTTTGTCGCAGCCCGCGCATCCTGCGCGGCCACGCCCTCGCTCCGGGCGATCAGGTTGGCATCGATGCCCCCGCTTATATCGAAGCACACGTAGGCGTAGCGGCCCAGAATCCGGCTTTGGCCTGCGCTAGGATTCTCCCGCACCAGGATCCATTGCGCATTATTGGCGGCCGTCAACGCGTTGTACGGTGCATTGGTGTAGACGCGGGGAATCCAATCCACCACTTCTCCGGCCAACAGGGAAATGCCATCGTTGCCAATGGTTTTGCCGCCCAAGCCGGACGACGACGTGGGCGGCTCGGACAGGAACATCTTGTCTTGCATTTCGGAGGGCACGACCAGTTGCTCATCCCACAGGTAGGTGCTGTAGTCGTTCATCCCGGCGTTGACGGCCGTCCGCAGGAGTTGCCGCCCGCGCATGGCTTCGAGGGTCGAATCCGCCACCATCCGTTCCATGCGCGAATGAGTCAGGAACGCCACCGCCATGATGAGCATGATGCTCAAAAAGCCCAGGACGATGATCAAAGCCACGCCGTGGCGCGAGTTGCTGGCCCCTGCCTTGATCATTGGATATTGGATATTGGACATTGGATATTGATCTTCTGGTCTGGCCAGGTCGTCGCCCTGGCCTACAACGCCAGCCGGGACGCCCCCGTCCTGGGTTCCGTTTTCCCGCAAATTTCCCTGCAACCTCTTTGGATCCGGTCTAGTCTTCATAATACGACGTGCTGTTGGTGCCGTAGATGGCCACGGTGTTGTACCGGGCCGATCCATTGACCGGCACCGCCCGCCCGAAGAGCGATGCCGAATCGCGGATCATCATTTCGCGCGCCTTGCGTTGGGTGGCGGCATCCACCCCCGGCACCAGCGCCATCCCGCTTTCGGTGGCCGTTTCCGGACTAGTGACCTGCATATAGATGTCGAATGCCGCCGGCGGCACGCCATCGAAACCATCAATGCCCGCAGGCCCAAAAACACTATTTAACACCCGTTCACCGCCGATTTCTCGCATCCAATCCATGCCATCCCAACCAATGCAATAGATGTCGAAACGAACGATATTGTCGGCCAATACCTGCCGGTCCCACCGGTCTATCCTTCCTGCCGACCGCCACCACTCTGTGTAAGCAGGATCCAATGCGTAGAAGCCAAATGAATCGCCGACGGCAAAAATCATGCGGGCTTTAATAAGGCTGAACCGCATATAGGCGGCCCCCGCCGCATTGGTGGCGATGGAGTTGGTGACATAGAAGTGGAAATACTCGTAGGGCAAATCATCGTCCTGGTCGCCGGAGGTACCGATAAACCAGACATCGTCGAAACCAAATCCGTCGGTCCCCGCGTCTGTCACATTAGCCTTTGCGAAGCAGGCGAGGCGGTCGTTGACGACCATGCTTTCGGCGTCCTGCAGCAGGGTTTCCATGGCGGTTTCCATGGTGCTGTTGCGCATCAGGGCGGTCGTGCCCCGGCGGGTAATCCCGGAAGCCTCGACGAACATCCGCGTCAGCGCCAGCACCAGCACCACCAGCACGGCCATCGCCGCCAGCACCTCGACCAGCGTGAAGGCCGCCTCGGGCGGGGCAAGCCCGCGTTTTCCCTTGCTCATTTTCATTTCGCGCATTTCACGTGTTTCGTTGTTTTCCGTCTCCGGTCTTTTTCCAGTCTCCGGTCTGAAGTCTCTGGTCTATCGTCTCCCGCCCCCTCACCTCAACGGCAGGATTTCCCGGTAGAAAATCCGCGGCTCGCCTTGGGGCGTCGTACCCTGCGGATATTCGCCCGGCCAGACTTTCAGGACCGCAGATATCGGCCTTCCGGTGTCTTGGCCTTCACGCCCGTCCCTCCATCCGCCTTCGATAATGTCCAAAGTGTAGGTGAAAGCCGAAGTCCAGAACTCATGAAGTTCGCTTGCCTCGTAGTCGCCGGAAGTGAGTCCATAATAGTCGGGATACCAATAGAAAGTACTTACCCGACCATTGGCTTGAAGCCTAAAATTAGTCCTATCTACATGCCGGGAAAGCATCTGCGATGTATAATTGGTTGCCTGGCCTATTCCCCAACCGGCACCAAAAAAGCCTGCCGTCAGGTCCAGAGTCGTAAAGACGTATTCCGAGAACATGGCAATTTCCGTATTGTCCACCGCCGCGCGGGTCGCCTTCAATCCCTCGGGAAACAGCGCAAAGGTCGCCGTCAGCCCAATCGCCACCACCAGGAGCGCCAGCGTGACTTCCACCAACGAATAGCCCGACTGGGTTCCTTGTCCATGCTTCTGGCATGCTTTCATGCGGCACTCTTTCCTATTGCCAAATGCCATCCCAAATATGGGTTTGCCCGGTTTTGTTGCGGACCCAAACCACCGTGTTGGTCCCGGGAATTTCCTTTGGCGCCGCAAGGGTGCCCCCGGCCTGTTCGTAGTACTTAGCCGAAGTGAGATAAATCGAAGACACCTGCTTCATGGTGACCATCTCCCGGTCTTGCCAAAAACTGCCGCTGGAGCTGGAATCGGACATGGTATACGAACGCCCGTTGGGCCTGAACAGGATCGCCCCCATGGGTCGAACCAGAACGTTTGGTTTTGCCGGATCGATCGGGAAGCGGAAGCTTGCGGTATAGGTGGCGGCACCGGCGGCTTTTGCCCCAAACACCCAATTGTTGAGCAAATCCTTGTCGTCGTCGAAATAGATCCCTTCGGGAAGATATTTCCAATCCGAGACAAAGGTCAACTGCATGTCGCTGATTCTGGGGTCGCGCAGCGAATTGTTGAATTTATACATTCCGTCGAGGTTGTTGGTGGCGGCGATGACGGCGTAGGCGCGCAGGCACTTGTCGACGTCCTTGGCGTCGTAGGCGCCGCCGTCCCGGTTGGGAAAAATGACCATGGTCCACTGGCGCTTGGCGATGGCGTTTTGCCGCGCGAGGCGCATGGTGGAGATGAGCTGGTAGGCGGCGCGGTCGGTGTCCTTGCGCCCGGCGTTCTCGAAGATCGGCATGGCCACCGCGAACAGGATGCCGATGATTGCCACCACCACCAACAGTTCGATCAGCGTGAACCCGCGCTTGTTTTCTTCGCTCATTCTTAATTCTTCATTCTTAATTTTTAATTGTTCGCCCTCGGGGCGAACCTACTCCCAACCCTTCACGTTGTCCGGCCACGTGGCGTAGTCGCCGTCGGGGCCGGCGGACCAGGCGACGGCGCGGTAAGGGATTTCGCCGCCCTTGTCCTCGTCGGGGCTGGCCATTTTGCCGGCCCCGGCGAGTTCCAGCCGGAACTTGAACGGTTTGCCCCACGGGTCCACGAAGGCGCCGACATAGGGGGAGACGGTGCCCAGCGCCCCGCCGCCCGGCTCGAAAAACACGATGCGCTTGGGGTTTGTCGCTACCGGCCCGGAACCCGGCTTGGGTCCCATCATGTCCACCCATTCCTTGTCCGTCGTATCCTTGGTTTCCGGGACGTAGGTGGCCGGCCAGCGGTTGTATTCGGCCTGGTACTTCAGCAGGACGGTGGCCCCGACGCTGGCGTCGCTCTGCGCCCGCGCCTTGGCCACCCGCTTCATGATCAGCCCCGCCGCCGGCACCATCATCGCCATCAGAATGCCCAGGATCGCGATCACGACAAGCAGTTCCACCAGCGTGAAGCCGGTCCGGATATTCGGTTTATGGTTCATGGGTAATGGGTGATGGTTGGTGGCGGGTTGCGGATGCCCGGTTGATGGTTGATGGTTGATGGTTGCTGGTTGCTGGTTGGTGGCGGGTTGTTGGTTCATGGTTGGAGGTTGGCCGTTGATCGTTGGTTGGAATTCTGAACTTCTGTACTCCTAGACTCCTACACTCCGATACTCCTAGACCCCTTCCCTTCTGAACTCCTGAACTCCTAGACTCCGATACTCCTACACTCCTATACTTCTATCCTTCTGGCGCTCCGCGCCCTACTTCCCCACGTCGAACGTCTTCATCGGCTCTTGCTTCTTGCCGGGGGGGCCCTTGCTGACGACCAGGACTTTCTCCATGACCGTTTTTCCGTCCCATTCGCCCACGCCCGTACCGGCCACCGCCACCGCGCCGTCCATGTTGCGATCCAGGCCGACTTGGTATTCCTGGCCCCAGGGATCGAGGAAGACGATGGATTTGTCCGCGGGCCGCGACTTCTCGGGAATCTGCAGGTAGTTCTTTTTCAGGGGATTGTTGCCGGTCAGCAGGTCCATCACGGCGGTTTGGGCGGTCCGGTCCGTGGCCCATTTGTCCTCGCCCACCCGGGGCTCGCCCGGCCAGGGCATGAACTTGTGGTCGGCGTGGAACTGCATGGCCGCGACCTTGATGGCGTTCATTTCCAGGGCCGCGCGCCGCTTCTGCGCCGTCTTCTTGGCCCCGCCCGCGGCCGGAATGATGATCGCCGCCAGGATCCCGATGATGGCGATGACCACCAGCATTTCGATCAGGGTGAAGCCGTTCCGGATGCCCAGTTGATGGTTCATGGTTGATGGTTGATGGTTGGTGGCGGGGTGCGGATGCCCGGTTGATGGTTGATGGTTCATGGTTGCTGATTGGTGGCGGGTTGTTGGTTCATGGTGGATGGTTCATGGTTGGAGGTTGGTCGTTGATCGTTGGTTGGAATTCTGAACTCCTGAACTTCTGTACTCCTGAACTCCTACACTCCGATACTCCTGTACTCCTATACTTCTGGCGCTTAGCGCCTCCTCACCACGTCTTGAACGGCGGGTTCTTCTCGTCCTTTTGTTCCCCGCCGGAGTAGACCGCCGCCTTGGCCCGGATGTCGGCGAAGCCGCCGGTCGTGCCGGCGATTTTCTCGTCGAAGTTGAGGTCCATGAGGATGCCGTAGTCGCCGCCCCAGGGATCCTGGTAGGCCTTGCCTTGGGCGAGGGCCTTGAGCATGTCTTCCGTGGTTTTGACTCCGAAGGCGGCGGGATCCAGGTCGAGGAAGACCAGTTGCTTCGGGTTGAGGTTCGTGTTCACGTTGATGAGGATCTCGATGACCTTGGCCTGGTCCGCGCCCAGGTAGAGCTTGTCGGCCCCGCCGTTGTCGCCGGCGGGCGCGGGCATCTTGCCGTATTCGGCGAAGTAGCGCTTGAGGGCGCCGTCGAGGTCCTTGATCTGCGACAGGGCCCGCGCCTTCGTGGCGCCGCGCATGGCCCCCTTGATCGACGGCACCAGAACCGCGGCCAGCAGGCCGATGATGGCGATGACCACCAGCAGTTCGATCAGGGTGAAGCCCGATCGAACTGGCCTTCGCCAAGGCTTCGGCCGGCAAGCCAGCAGTTCGATCAGCGTGAAGCCCCGTTGGGTTCCGTGTTTGCTCGTCATGGCCATCGCTTCCTTCCGCCGCGGGTCCGCCGGCACGCGCTTCTACGGTTCAAACCTACGCTCCCGCCGCGGCAAAGTCGAACGAAATCCAACCGCGAATGGACGCCAATGCACGCGCGTAAATCCAACCGCAAATGGACGCCATGCACGCGCGTAAATCCAACCGCAAATGGACGCCAATGTACGCAAATGCCCGATCCGGATCCGGTCGATTTGGCAGCCTTCGCGGAACGGTCGGGATTGGATAGGCAATCCTTTCCGGCCCGCTTTTCCAGCCTGTTCGTCTTGTTAATCCTACCATCCCGTCAAAGTGCATTGGCCCGGGGCTTACATCCCCTCCGTCGCCGCCAGCGCGGCCGCGAGGGTGTTGGCGACGGGGATGGGCGCCCCGACCGCCTCCCGGGCATGGGCGACGTCCTTGAGCCCGTTGCCGGTGCAGAGGCACACCACGGATTCCGCCGGTTTCACGAGGCCCCGTTGCGCGGCGCGCTTCAGCGCCGCCCACGCGCAGGCCGCCGCGGGTTCCGGGAATACGCCGGCGTTGCGCGCCATTTCCGGAATGGCCGCGAGAATCTCCGCGTCGGGCACGGCGACCGCGGCCCCGCCCGATTCGACGACCGCCCGGACCGCCGCGAGCCCGTCGCGCGGCACGTCCACGGAGATCGAATCCGCCAGCGTCGTGGCCCGGACCGGTTCGATCGCCACGCCGGTCCAATCCGGCATAGGCCGGACGGCGGCCGGCACCTTTGCGACGGTCCGAGCGATGGCGTCGCTCCGGTCCGACTGGGCGCAGAGCATCCTGGGCCGGCGGTCCGCGAGGCCGGCTTCCCGCAGGTCGCAGAACCCCTTCCAGAGGCCGGAGAGGATGTTGCCGTCGCCCGTGGGCACGACCACCCAGTCGGGGATGCCGCCGAGCTGCTCGAAGATTTCGAAGGCGGCGGTTTTTTTGCCTTCGCGGGTGAAGGGGTTGTGGCCCGTGTTGCGGTTGAACCAGCCCCGCCGCGCGCAGACGGCGAGGCACAGGTCGAACGCGTCGTCGTAGCTGCCCTGGACCGCCAGCACCGTCGCGCCGAACACCAGCAACTGGGCGATTTTGGCCGCCGGCGCCTTCTCCGGCACGAAAATCGCGCACGGGACGCCCACGCTGGCCGCCAGGCAGGCCATGGAACTGCCGGCGTTGCCCGTGCTGGCGCCGGCCACCACCCGGGCGCCGATTTCCCGCGCCCGCAGCAGGGCGACCGCGCCCGCGCGGTCCTTGAACGAGGCGCTGGGATTCTGGCCGTCGTCCTTGAGGTGCAGGTTCCGCAGGCCCGCGACCGCGCCCAGGCGCGGGACGGGGTAGAGCGGGGTCGGCCCGACGCGCAGGGGCGAAGCCAGTTCGAGCCGGGACACCGGCAGGAGCGGCCGGTAGCGGAAGACGTCCGTGCGGCTTTCGTCCAGCCACCAGCGCGGCGGCGCGCCGCGCGGCCAGGCGTAGCGCGCTTCCAGGTTGCCGCCGCACGCCGGACAGACGTAGCCGCCGAACGCCCCGGCCTGTTCCGTCCCGCACCGATAGCACCGAAAACCGCTGAAATACGTCTTCATGGGACGGCCAGTATGCCCCAGGGCGCGGGGGCGCGCAATCTTCCGTTGCGTCCCGCCCCCGTTCGGCCGTATGGTGGCGGCCGGAGTCGCGAAAGGGAATCCGGGGATGATCGAACTTGCCTCCAGGCGCATCGTGGTGACCGGCGGGGCCGGTTTTCTGGGCGGCCACGTCGTGGCTGCCCTGCGGCGCCGCGGCTGCCGGGACGTGTTCGTCCCGCGCTCGGCGGAGTACGATCTGGCCGAGCCGGCCCACGTGCGGCGCATGTACGCCGACATGCGGCCGGATCTCGTCGTCCACCTTGCGGCCGTCGTGGGGGGCATCGGCGCCAACCGCGCGCATCCCGGCGAATTCTACTTCAAGAACATGGCCATGGACCTGTTCCTGCTCGAGGAGGCGCGGTTGCGGGGGGTCGAAAAATTCGTGGCGCTCGGCACGGTCTGCGGGTATCCCAAGCACGCGCCCGTGCCATTCCGCGAGGAGGATCTCTGGAACGGCTATCCCGAAGAGACCAACGCCCCCTATGGCCTCGCCAAGAAGATGATGCTCGTCCAGTGCCAGGCCTATCGGCAGGAATACGGCTTCCACTCCATCTTCTTGCTGCCCGTCAACCTCTACGGGCCCGGCGACAACTTCGATCCGGCCTCCTCCCACGTCATCCCGGCCCTCGTCCGCAAGTGCATCGAGGCCCGCGACGCCAACGCCCCCGACATCGTCGTCTGGGGCACCGGCAACGCCTCCCGGGAATTCCTGTACGTCGCCGACGCCGCCGAAGCGATCGTGCTGGCCACGGAGCGCTACGACGGGCCCGAACCCGTCAACGTCGGCGCCGGGTTCGAGATTCGGATCGCCGATCTGGCGGCGCTGATTGCCAAGTTGACCGGATTCCAGGGCCGGATCGTTTGGGACGCGTCGAAACCCGACGGCCAACCCCGCCGGCGGCTCGACGTGGCCCGCGCGGAACGACATTTTGGCTTCAAGGCCAAGGTCGGATTCGAAGACGGCCTGCGGGCAACCATCGCCTGGTACGAAAAGAACCGGTAGGAAGCGGGGGCGCGGCCTTGGCTTCAGGCTCCCAGCGGCCACGTGGCCAGGGGCACGTAGCGGCCGGCCACGCTTTCGAACAGGATCAACGCGCGCACGGGCGACGGCGGGATGGGTGGCGGCCGGAGACGCCCCACGACTGCGGCGAAGACGCGGGCATCGTTCAGGCGCCCGATTCGTCCCAAGGTGAGATGCGGGGCGAAAGGCCGCGGGTCCGGCCGCCAGCCATTTTCCCGGAGGGCGGTCGCCGTATTCGCATGCAACGCCT
>JAKLIL010000159.1 GCA_022709625.1 Verrucomicrobiota bacterium | reverse complement strand
GGCCTCCAGGATGTTCAGGAAACCGACCAGGTTGCTCTGCACGTAGGCGCCGGGATTCGCCAGCGAATAGCGAACGCCGGCCTGCGCGGCCAGGTGGATCACGCGATCGAAGCGCGTGGCCGCGAAAAGAGCTTGCACGGCGGCGGCATCCTCGAGGGCCCCTTTAATAAAGGTAAAGGACTTGTCGGGGCGCAACTGTTCCAGCCGGGCCAGTTTCAGGTTCACGTCGTAGTAGTCGTTGAGGACATCGAAGCCGACGACGGCGTCGCCGCGCGCAAGCAGCGCCCGGGCCACGTGGTAACCGATGAAGCCGGCCGCGCCGGTGACGAGCACGTTCATGTCAGAGCAACTCCCCCTGGCCCGCGGCCGGCGCCAGTCCCAGGAGGCGGTAGGCCAGGCTGGTGGCGGTGCGGCCCTGCGCCGTGCGGGCCAACAGGCCCTGTTGGATCAGGTAGGGCTCGTAGACCTCCTCGATCGTGTCGGGTTCTTCGCCGACCGAGACGGCGATGGTCCCGATGCCGACGGGCCCCCCGCCGAACTTTTCGATGATCGTGGCCAGGATGCGCTTGTCCATTTCGTCGAGGCCGTGGCGGTCCACGTCGAGCATGGCGAGGGCGCGGTCGGCCACGGCGCGGTCGATGCGGTTGCCGGCGCGGACCTGCGCGTAGTCGCGCACCCAGCGCAGGAGGTTGTTGGCGATGCGCGGCGTGCCGCGGGCGCGGGTCGCGATTTCCTCGGCGCCGTCGGCCGCCAAGTCGACGTCCAGGATGCGGGCGGAGCGCGCGACGACTTCGGCGAGTTCCGCGGCGGTGTAGTAGTCGAGGCGGTTGGTCGTGCCGAACCGCGAGCGCAGCGGGGCGCTGAGAAGCCCGCTGCGGGTGGTGGCCCCCACCAGCGTGAAGCGCGGCAGGTTCAGGCGCACGCTGCGGGCATTGACCCCTTGGTCGAGCACGATGTCGATCGCGAAATCCTCCATCGCCGCGTAGAGGTATTCTTCCACGCTTTTCTGGATGCGGTGGATTTCGTCGATGAAGAGAACATCGCCCTTCCCGAGGTTGGTGAGCAACCCGGCGAGGTCGGCGGGCTTGGCGAGGATGGGCCCGGAGGTGGCCTTGACGTTGGCGCCCATCGCCGCCCCGAGAATGTAGGCCAAGGTGGTCTTGCCCAAGCCCGGCGGGCCGCACAGCAGGACATGGTCCAGCGCCTCGCCCCGTCCCTGGGCGGCCGCCACGCTCAGCTCCAGCCGTTCCCGGATTTTGGCTTGCCCGATGAAATCGGTAAACCGCCCCGGCCGCAGAGTCAGTTCGAACTCCGCGTCCGCGCGGTTCAGCGTTTCGGATATGAGTCGTTCGGTCATGGGGGCTTCCGCGTCCGGGCAGCCATTCAAGCAGAAAGGCCCGCGCGAGACAAGCGCGGGCCCAAAACGGTGCACCCGGAGGGACTCGAACCCACATGCTTTAAGGGCATAAGAACCTGAATCTTACGTGTCTGCCAATTTCACCACGGGTGCGCCGGTTGTGAAATCGCGGCAACCATACCAGCCACCCCCGGCCGCGTCAATGGGCGGCGGCCGTTTTTTTGCCGCGCCGGCGGGATTGCCCCGCCGCGCGCCCTGCGCTATACTGCGGCCCAGAGAGGAGACCCAGCGTTCATGAAAATTTCCGTGCTTTCCATCGTCCCGGTTTTGGCCCTGGCGGCGGTCGTTGCGGCGCAGCCGCCGGCGGCGCCCGCTTCCACACTGATCGCCGCGCCCGCCGTCCCAGCCCCGGCCACTGCGCGCGATTTGCAGGATCTCGCCGATCAGGTCCAGAAAGCGGCGGACCAGATCGCCGCGCTCGAAAAGCGCCTCGGCGACCTCGAGGAGCGCCTCGGGGATTCCCGCCGCGGCCTGTCGCCGTTCGATACCATCGAACGCCGCCTCGAGGAACTGGAAGACGACGTGGACGATCTGAAGCGCGGCCGCTGATTGTGCCGGCGCGGCGATGAAATACCTCGATTACTACGCCGTGCTGGGGGTTGCGCGCACCGCCTCGGCCGACGAAATCAAAAAGGCCTACCGCAAGCTGGCCCGCCAGTACCATCCCGACGTCAACAAATCGGCCGGCGCGGAAGCCCGCTTCAAGGAAATCAACGAAGCCAACGAGGTGCTCTCCGATCCCGAGAAGCGCAAGCGCTACGACGCGCTGGGCCCCGACTGGAAATCGGGCCAGGACTTCACGCCGCCGCCCGGTTGGGGCGGCTTCGAAGGCGCCAGCAGCGGTCCCGGCGGCTTCCGCTTCGAGTTCGGCGGTGCGCCGGGCGGCGGCGATTTCAGCGATTTCTTCTCGGCGCTCTTCGGCGACCTCGGCGGTCGGCCGCGTCGGGGCGGCCGCCGCGGTGCCAGCCCCTTCGGCGGATTCGGCGGCTTTGCCGGCGAAACCGGGGAGGAGGGTTTTGCGCCGCAGGGCCGGGACTACGAAGCCACGCTGTCGTTAAGCATCGAAGACCTTTTCAGCCGGGCCCCCAAAAGCGTCTCGCTCCAAGTGCCGCAGGTCCGGCCCAACGGCTCCATGGCGCGGGAGACCAAAACCTTCAAGGTCCGGATCCCGCCGGGCGCCACCGACGGCACCCGGATCCGCCTCTCCGGACAAGGCGAGAGCGGCGGCAACCTCTATTTGACTCTGCGCGTGGCCCCGCATCCGTTCTTCCAACTCCAGGGTCACGACCTCGATCTGGACCTGCCGATTTCGCCGTGGGAGGCGGTCCTGGGCACGAAGGTCCGCATTCCCACCCTGGAAGGCAACGCCGCGCTGCACGTTCCGGCGGGCACCCAAGGCGGCGCGCGCCTGCGCCTCGGCGGCAAGGGCCTGCCTGACCAGCATGGGGCGCGCGGCGACATTTTCGTCAACGTCCGCATCGCCATTCCCACCCGCCCCACGCCGCGGGAAAAGGCGCTCTTCGAACAACTGGCCAAGGAATCTCCGTTCCAGCCGCGGCCGCGCTGAGCGTCGCGTTGACTTCGCCGGCGGGCGCGTGCTAGGGTTTCGCGCATGGTACGCTGCTTCGACACGTGCGCTCCGAGCCGGCGTGGGCTGCTCCTTGCCGGCGCATTGGGCTGGCTGGCGATCGCCGCTTCCGCCGCCCCGCCGGCGGCTCCGCGGGCGGTGCCGGCCTATTCGCCGCGCGCTTCCATCGTGGGCGTCGAGCGTTCCTTTGCCAGAGAATCGTCCTGGGCCGTCCCCGGGGCCGGCGTGCGCGCCTTCGCGGATCCCGAAACCGAAGTCAGCGGGAGCGAACGCTTTGAAATCCGTTGGTACGCCAATCCCCCGGGCATTCCGCCGGGCGTGGTGGTCCTGCTTGAATCCGTCCAGGAACGCAGCCCGGTCCTCCGCAACCACCCGTTCCGCCTCAACCAGAAGGCGGAAGGCCACCTGCGCACGGTGATCGAAATTCCCGCGGACGAGATCCGCGAGGCCGGCCGCGTCGCCAAATGGCGGATCCGGCTCGTCTGGCGCGGGCGCCTGCTGGCCAGCCAGGCTTCCGCCGACTGGGACGGTTGAGGCATTCGCGATGGCCAACGGCGCTCCAGTTCCCAGCCAGATTCTGGCCGCCACGGCCGACAACTGCACGCTGGTGGCCGTCATCGGCCCGGCCACGTTCCGGCTTGCGCCGGCGTTCAAGCAAGCGACGCAGGCGGCGCGGCTCGCCGGCAGCGCCCTGATCGTCGCGGACATGGCCGCGTGCCGCTCCATGGACAGCACGTTCATGGGCGCCTTGGCCTCCCTGGGCCTCGCGCTGCAGTCTCCGGAAACCACTCGGTTCGCGCTCATCAACCTGAATCCCAACGCCGTGGCCTTGCTGAAGGGACTGGGGCTGGACCGCATTCTCAAGGGCTATCCCGCCGGCGCCCTGCCGCCCGGGCTCGGCGACCTGAGCCGCCTGGTGCAGAACCTCAAGCCCGTCGAGGCCGTCCCGCCCGGCGAGCGGGAAATGGCCGCCCTGATGTACGACGCCCACGAAACGCTGGCGCGGGTCGATCCCGAAAACCTGCAGCGCTTCAAGGACGTGCTGGCGTTTCTCCGCCAGGACCTCCAGCGCCTCGATCCGGCCTAACCTCCCTCAATTTCAAGGTTGTCGCCCGTCCGCGGTCTGCTACTTTCCTGTCCAGTCCGCCATGTTGCGCCGAAGCTTCAGATTCCAGTCCGAACTGGCCGCCTTTCTGGACGCCATCCTCGTCTGCGGCGCCCTGCTCGCCGCGTTGGTCACCCACAAGTTCCTAGCGTGGCTGTTTCCCGACGTTTTCGCCACGTTCGACATGTTCTGGGCCAATTCGTGGCTCTACATCCTGGTGGTCCCGACATGGGGATTCGTGCTGGATTTCTCCGGTCTCTACCGCCAGTTCGTGGGGCTGTCGCGCGGCCGCCTGTTCCAAAACGCGGCGCGGGCGGGTTTGCTGAGCTTCGCCGTCCTGCTGGGGCTGCTCTATACCCTCAAGCTGCACATGGTGCCCCGCACGATCCTCGGCATCCATTGCGCATACTCCATCGCGGCCGTGGCTTTCCGCGCCATCTACCTCCAGCCCCTCCTGCTCCGCCTCGAGCCGCGCCGGCGCCTGCTGCTGGTCGGCGATCCTTCCCGCGCCGGCGTTTTTCGCGACTGGCTCCGCCATCCCGACCGCGAACGCTTTTTCGAAATCGTCGGCTTTCTGCCGCCGCCCGGGAGCATCGCCCCACCGGGTTTCCAAATCCTCGGCACCTGCGACGATTTTTCCGCCGTTCTCCACGCCACGGTCGTGGATGCCGTGATCCTGCTGCCGGAAGGCATTTCCACCACCCAGGTCGGCGCGTGGCTGCGCCAATGCGAAACGGAAGGCATCGAAGCCTGGCTGCTGCCCCGCTTCCTGCACGCGGAAATCGCCACCGCCACGATGGACGAGTTGGCCGACGAGCCCATGCTCCTGTTCAGTACCACCGCCAAATCCTCGTGGGCCCTCATGGCCAAGCGCCTGCTGGACATCGCGCTGTCCGCCGCCGCGCTGCTCGTCCTGTCGCCCCTGCTGGTCGGAATCATGGTCGCCATCCGCGCCACTTCCCCCGGCCCGATC